>NZ_JBGVBR010000383.1:0-5698 GCF_045225735.1 Succinimonas sp.
ACCAGCGGAGGGAGCAGACAGGTGGTCAAAAGTATTCCCGGCTCCCGTTCTCCGCTCATATACAGAAGTCCGGTGCCCAGAATGCTCAGAAACAGGCAGACGGAAATCCATATTATGAGCCGCCGTCTGCGGGAGACGGGGCCGGACATGTACAGACTGCCGAGAATGCTTTTGATGTGCTCGATCCGGCTCCGGGAGAAATTGCGCATCAGCCGGAATTCCTGCCGGAGGAGATAATCTTCGTTCCACTTGTCCTCCGGCGCGAGTATTTCCTCAAGATCGCTGTCGATTATCCGATCATTCCGGAGAGCAGCGTGACTGAGCTCCCGGTCGAACCTCTGAAAATTGTCGGATGTGCCCCGGCGCAGGCTTCTTAAAAGCTGAAAGCGCGCCTGGCCGATATTGCTGTTCTCAAGAGCCCTGGCGAGATCCGGGGAGATGTCTGTCTGATTGTCCATGGCGAAGGAGTCCCGTTGAAAGTAAGCGCAGCATGCGGCTTCAATTATAGTTCTTTTCGCCGGCGTCATAAGAATTTTGCCGTAATCATGCAATTAATGTGATAAGTGTCATGGGAAAACTTTTGCCGCCGTTGTAACATCGGCGCTCCTTTAGCGTTCTCCTTTGCGAGGGCCTGCTTTTTCAGCCGGCAGCGGTAAGGAAAGTCCCGGACAGCGGTTATTCCGCCGCCTGCCGCGGGGCCTTTAAAACCGGAACGGAGAGCATAAAAAGAGAGCTTTTGTGAACAGTTTCGCAATGTGAATTATTGTACTAAAATAGAAGAGATTATAAGCAATAATGCTGTGCCGCGGGCATTTGCCGTTATCTCCTGAGAGCACAGACTTAATGTTCTTTTTGCCGGCGGGGTCGTGAATGCCGTTATCCGGCTCAGTTTCAGCCGGTTTTAAGCGCCTGAATTTTTTTGAACGGGCGGCAGCGTTTTCTGTAAAGAACGCATTAAATAAGTATAAAAATAGCAGCAGGGGCAAATATCCCGCTGCATTCGGGATTATCGGGTAGCCACATGTTCAGTCGCAAAGCCGGAAAGAAAGTTATGAAGGCCAGGTTTTGGGAAGCCTTTGCCAGTCTGGGCCTTCGCAATATCATTATAGCCGTGATTGCGATTGCCGCCACCACGGCAGCCCTCGCCACCGGCTTTTATGCCCTCTATTCTTCTGTCAAGGAAAGCATTTCCCTCCGGGGTGAAATCAGCGCCAGGGAGTTTTCCAAAAGCTTTGACGAATACCTCCTCACCGGTCTCAACACCATCAAGATGACCAGCTATACCGTGGACACCATGCTCCGGAACAAGATGACTCATGTGGAAGTCGAAAAATTCCTCAAAATGGAGTCCGAGAATATCAAAAACACCCTGGACAGCGATTCCACCGGACTCTACGGCCTCATAAACGATGTCTATGTGGACGGCGGCGACTGGGTGCCGGGGCCGGACTTCAACCCCCGGGAACGGCCGTGGTATCTGGAAACCATGGCTAACAAGACTAACATCACCTTCGTAAAGCCCTATGTGGACATGCAGACCGGCACAGCCATGATGACCATCACCGGACTTCTGGAGGACGGGCAAAGCATTGTGGCCATTGACGTGAGCCTCCGGGAGGTGCAGGAAATCACCGAGCATATCGGGGATGCCGCTGAGGGCGGCGTTGGCATGGTGCTGGACAATGAAGGCGGCGTGGTGGCTCATACCGACCGGAGCCAGGTGAAGCACGACTACCTTAAGGAGAATGGCACTCTGGGAGCTCTTATCGCCAGAAGAATATTCGTTGATAAGATTTCCCGGTTTGAGGTGGAATACGGCAATACCAGCTATATGGTTTATGCCGAGCCTCTGGCCGGCGGCTGGGTCAGTGTTTCGGCCATGAATACCGCCGAGCTTTTCAAGCTGCCCCGTTTTATTATTCAGTTTTCCGTGCTGGTGACGCTGCTGTCCCTGGCGGTTATTATCACCATCCTGTACAAGATCGCTCTTCGCAATCACTTCACTCTCAAGCTGAACATGCAGCTTTCCTCTGTGGGACGCATTTACGTCTGCATGTATGATGTCGACATTGACAGCAACACCTGCTCCAAAATCAGCTACCATGATTTTATTTCCGGCCGGGGCGGCTCTGCCGGCAAAACCGCTGGAAACAGGAAAGGCTGCGATCTTGCCGGAAAAACCGCTCCGGAGGAATCCGGAAATCCGGCTCCCGAGAATGTTGTTTGCGATAAATGCTTTGGTCTTGATGACGGAGCCGTGGCCCTGATTCCGGGAGACGCCCAGGCCAGCTTCACCAGGATTGCGGCCAGAATTTCCGATAAAAGCTCCCGGGAAAGAATGCTGCAGTTTGTGGATCTCAGTACCTTAGACGAAAGGATGCGCGGCGTTAATACGGTTACCGAAGAATTCCTGAACTGCTGCAACAAATGGTGCCGCACGCGCTTTATCGCGGAGAAGCGGGATGACGCCGGGCAGCTTGTCAGAGTGATCTGGCTGGTGGAGCTTATCGATCGGGAGAGACGGCAGCGGGAGAAGCTGAAGCATCTGGCCGAAATCGATCAGATGACCGGCATCTGCAACCGGGGCACCGGAGAGCATCGCATTTCAGAGTTCCTCTCTGAAAAGCAGAGCGGCATGTTCCTTCTTCTGGATATCGACAAGTTCAAGCAGTACAACGATACCTACGGTCACAAGGTCGGAGATCAGGTCATTATCAGCGTGGCCAAGGCTCTCACCGCCTCCTTCAGAAGCTATGATGTGGTGATGCGGCTGGGGGGGGACGAATTTGCCGTCTATGCCCTGGGCCTGACCACCCGGGACAAGGCTCAGGCGGTGATAGAGCGCCTTCTGCGCAATATTCAGGCCATCCGGATTCCCGAGATCGGCGATCGTTCCGTGTATGTCAGCGCCGGAGCGGCTTTCTATCGGGGCGACGGGGACATTGCCTTCCAGGAGATTTACGAGCAGGCGGACGGCTGCGCCTACATGAGCAAGAAGGATGCAGGAAATGCGGTGACCTACTTTAATTCCTGATGTTTCCGATCCAGACAGCGCTTCCGGGGGCGGCGCCCGGAGTGTCTTTTCTCCCCGGGGCGGTTCTGCGGCCATCTGTCCCGTCTATCCTACCTATCTATCCCCTCTGCGCCGCCTATGCCTCGCCTCCTGTACCCTGCTACCTGTGCTCCTGTGCCGTGTTCTTGACAAAATACCTCATATTTGGGATCATTTACCCTGTTTTCTTGTGCCCACCGGGTAAATTATTCAGGATTGTCAGGCGTTTGCCGGGCCTTTATTGACAGCAGCGGAAAATGAAAGCCGCGGCTTTCGCCCGGGTAAACGCGGAAGAGCCCGATTCGTCAGGATTCAGGGCTTTTTTTAATTTCAGAGGTATTGATGCGGGTTTTAAAGTTTGGAGGGACTTCTCTGGCCAACGCCGAGAGATTTCTTCGCGTTTCAGATATTGTTGTAAATACCCACCGCAAATCTCAGGTTGCGCTGGTGCTCTCGGCTCCCGCCAAGGTTACCAACCTTCTGGCGGATCTGGTGGACAAGGCTTCTCAGGGCCTTGATGCCACTCCGATCATTGCCGAGATTAAGTCGATTTTTTCCGGACTTATTGCCGGTATTCAGGAGCGTTATCCGGCCTATGAGGCTGCCGAGCTCTACCGGAAAATGGAGGAAGAGTTTGCTCTGGTTCAGAAGAGAATTCAGGGCATTACTTTGCTGGGGCAGTGTCCGGACAATGTTCAGGCCTTCATTCTGAGCCGCGGCGAAAAGCTTTCGGTAGTGCTGATGGAGGCTCTCCTTAAGGCCCGGGGCGAGCAGGTTACCCGGCTGTGCTCCGTGGAAACTCTGAAAACCAATGGCGGCTATCTGGAATCCCGGATTAATCTGGAGGCTTCCCGGAAGCTTTTCCAGGAACGCAAGGTCAACAATTACACCATCTATATCATGATGGGCTTCACCGGCGGCAATGAAAAGGGTGAGCTCACCCTTCTGGGCCGCAACGGTTCCGACTATTCCGCCGCCTGCCTTGCGGTGTGCGTCAATGCCGAGTCCTGCGAGATCTGGACTGATGTGGACGGCGTATACAGCTGCGATCCCCGCATTGTTCCGGATGCCATCCTCCTGAAGCGGCTCAGCTACAAGGAGGCCATGGAGCTTTCCTACTTCGGCGCCAAGGTGCTCCATCCCAGAACCATTGCTCCCATTGCCCAGTACCGCATTCCCTGTCATATCAAGAACAGCCTTAATCCGGAGTGCGAGGGCACCCTGATTGCCCAGATCGGTGATCCCTCCCTGCCGGTGAAGGGCATCTCGGATCTCAAGGACATTACCCTAGTGAACATTTCCGGCCCCGGCATGAAGGGCATGGTGGGCATGGCCGGACGCATCTTTACCTGCGTTTCCCAGGCCCGGATTTCCATTGCTCTGATCACCCAGTCATCCTCCGAGTACAGCATCAGCTTCTGCATTCACTCCTCCGACAAGGAGAGGGCGGAGCGGGCTCTGGAGGAGGAGTTCCAGCTGGAGCTCAAGGACGGGCTTCTGGACAGCATTGACTTTGTGGAAAACAAGGCCATTATTTCCGTGGTGGGAGACGGCATGCTCACGGTGCGGGGCATTGCCTCCAAGTTCTTCTCCGCTCTGGCTCTGGCCAATATCAACGTTAATGCCATCGCTCAGGGCTCTTCGGAGAGATCCATATCCGCGGTGGTATCCCGGAACAAGGTCAGCGAGGCCATCAAGATCTGCCATCAGAACTTCTTCAGCTCCATTCAGCACATCGATGTTCTGGTTATCGGAGTGGGCGGCGTAGGGGGCTCGCTTCTGGAGCAGATCCGCCGTCAGCAGCCGGTGCTCCTTAAGAATCACAACCTCATGATCCGCGTTTTCGGTCTCTGCAATTCCAAGCACATGATCCTGAGTCCGGAAGGCATTGATCTGGGGTCGGATTACCGCGCCGCTCTTAATGAATCGCAGGAGGCCTTCAGTCTGGCCCGGGCCAAGGAGTTTATCACCGAGACCCATTTCATAAACCCGGTGATTGTGGACTGCACTTCAGATCAGTCCATTGCCGATCAGTATGCGGATTTCCTGCTTTCCGGCTTTCATGTGGTCACTCCCAACAAAAAGGCCAACACCGGCAGCATGGAGTACTATCGCAAGCTCCGGGAGGCCGCGCAGTTCCGCCGGCGGAAGTTCCTTTATGAAACCAATGTGGGCGCCGGACTTCCGGTTATCGAGAATCTGCAGAACCTTATCGCCGCCGGCGACCGGCTGCAGCGGTTCAGCGGCATTCTCTCGGGCTCCCTGTCCTTTATCTTCGGCAAGCTGGACGAGGGCATGAGCTTCTCCGAGGCTACCCTGATCGCCCGGGACAAGGGCTTCACCGAACCGGATCCCCGGGATGATCTGAACGGCATGGATGTGGCTAGGAAGATTCTCATTCTGGCCCGGGAATGCGGCATGGAGCTCACCCTGCAGGATGTGGAGGTGGAAATGGCTCTCCCGCCGGGATTTGACGCTTCCGGCAGCAAGGAGGATTTCCTTAAGCGTCTTCCTGAAGCTGATGCTTACTTCCGGGATCAGATCGCCGATGCCAAATCCAAGGGCGAAACCCTCCGTTATGTGGGAACCATTGAGAACGGCAAGTGCCGGGTGGGGATTTCCCGGGTCAATGAAGAGGATCCTCTG
>NZ_JBGVBR010000384.1:0-13884 GCF_045225735.1 Succinimonas sp.
TCGGTGCTTGTTTAACCAGCCTTTCGTCAAGTTTTGTCATGATTTCTCCTGTTAACAATTGACGGCGCCTATTATAAAAAGAGCGGCCACACTGAAAACGGATAATTGTCACAGAATTTCAATTAGTATTTTTTAAACACGTTTATTATAGTAAGTATGACAATGCCTGACGGATGCAGTTAAATTTCTATACCTGTCCGAAACGGACTCATTAAAATTTTGCTACCCATGTCAAAATTTTTATTTTTCTCGCTAACTAATCGCTATTATATGCCCGACACCAGACAAACCCTTATACAACAAGCTGTGACGGTTGACATTTTTCAGAAGCAAAATTTTCGAAAATCATGGTCTGAAGCACCGCAGACCTTATAAGTTAAAGATTCTCGTTTTGAACCTCTGCCGGAAACGCAAGACGGCTGTTTTTAAGTGTTCGGAAGCCCCGGTTTTTCTCCGGAGAAAAAATTTTTCAGAAGGCGGGATTTTTGTTCAGGAAAGAGTGTAACAGGCTCTCTCAGGCATTGAGAAGGCTAATACTTTTCACTTCGATGAAAAAGGAAAGAGCAGAACAAGGAGGCTCCGTAACAAGTTTCTTTCTCATTTTTCCGCCATACTTAACTCAGTTAGATGTCATCGTCTCCGGCTGTCCCAGACCAAGGAAATCATATGGAAAAACTGAAGCTTCCCGCAGCATACGAAAAGAAATATCGCAGCGCCCATCTTAAGGACATGATTGCAGATCCCATGATGTGGCTGCTCATCCCCGGGGTTCCCGGCGAAGCGGACAGCCCCGCCGGCAAAAAGCGTCTTAAGGAAAACGATCCCCTCTTTACCTTCATTGACACCTATTTTCCGGATAAGGAATTCGGTTTTGAACCGATCATGACAGACGGCCGTTTTGTGTTCCTGCCGCCGGATCCCAATCATCAGGGCTTCGGCATCACAGCCGCCAAAAACTCCTCCGTCCTGCTGGAGGTCTGCCACTTCTGGTATCCGGCGGAATATTCCGAGAAACCGCTCATCGCCAATGCCCTGAATCAGCTTTATTCCCCGGGCTTCCTCATGGCTTCCAAAGAGCGCCTCCGGGATCTGGCGCAGAAGTACTTCTATGACGCCAGCTACGAAAACAATTACGTCGGCGCCTGCGTATTCCCCTTCGGTCCCGATCATGCCGCCGTGCTGGAGGGATATTTTCTGGACAATCTGCCGGAAACAGAAAAGATAATCAGAAATGCGGTTAAGGATGCCCATCCGGAATTCCAGAACAAGGCAGAGGCTCAAATCATGTTTATGAGAAAGCTGATGGCGGAAAGCGCCAAAAAAATGGGCTGGGAATCCTGACAGCATCCCGCCTGATCTTTGTTATCAGCCTCAAAAGCCCCGCAGAAAAAAGCGACTCCAGAAGTTTTTCCGGAACTGCGGGGACATATCCTGTGCGTCCGTATCCTGTGACAGCAATCAGGGCCTTTTCCATCCGGCGCACCGGTGCAAAAGGCCCTGACCTCTTTTGATTTTCAGGAAGGATCCGGATTACTTCATGTGCTTAAAGAACTCATTGTCTTCATCGGTAACAATGATGTTGCCGCCGTTACCCATGCTCTTCCGGTAGGCATCCATGCTGCGCAGAAAATCGAAAAGCTCGGTATTGCGGGAATAGGAATCGGCATAGATCTGCGTTGCCTCGGCCTCCCCCTGTGCCTTGATGGTTTTGGCCTGCTTTTCCGCCTCGGCCAGCTTCACCACTGACTGGCGATCGGCATTGGCCCTGATAGCCTCGGCCTCCTGGCGGCCCTGGGAACGATGCAGCCGGGCCACGGCATCACGCTCTGCCCGCATGCGCTGATAAATGGAATCCGAAACCTCCTTCGGCAGGTTTATCTTCATCATGCGCACATCGATGATGCGGATGCCCAGATCCCGGGCGGAAACCGAGGTGGCCTGAAGAGCATTCTGCATGACCTGATCCCGCTTGGAGTCCTGAGTGTCGTCACTGTCGCCGGCTTCGCTTTTGCCGGAGACGATTTCCTTGATGGTCAGAAGACCAATCTGGCTTCTCAGACTGTTGGTGATCTTGGTGCGCAAAAGGCTTTCGGCCTGGAAGCGATCTCCCTTGGTGGAGAGATAGTACTTCACAAAATCCTCGATCTGCCACTTTACGTAGGAATCGATGATGAGATCCTTTTTCTCCACCGTAACAAAACGATCCTCATTGGAGTTCAGGGTCTGAATCCGGGCATCCAGAAGCTTGACCTTATCCACAAAGGGCCATTTGAAATGAGGCCCCGGCTCGTAAACAATAACCTGACTGCTGCTGTCCCGGAGCACCTTGGCAAAGCGGGTCACCAGAGCGCGTTCGCCCTCATGCACCACAAACAGGGAATTAAACAGCGTGAAGCCCAGAATGACCGCAGTCAGCAGCACCGTGTTCAGCGAAATCTTCATTACTGCTTCCCTCCCTTCTTAATAAGCTCCTCCAGGGGCAGATACATGAGCTGCTGGGCTCCCTTGCTGCCGGTATTGATGATAACCTTGGGGTTACTGCCATAGACCTCCTCCATGGTTTCCAGATAAATGCGGCGTCTGGTAACCTCGGGGGAACGCAGGTACTCCGGAAGAATCTTCTCAAAGCGGGCCACATCGCCCCGGGCCTTGGCCACCACCTCCCGCTGATAGCCCTCGGCCTCCTCCAGAAGCCGGCGGGCCTTGCCCTCGGCCTTGGGGATAACCTCATTCTTATAGGCAACAGCCTCGCGCTTAAAACGCTGTTCGTCTTCCTGAGCGGCAATGGCATCATCAAAAGCGGCCTTCACCTCTTCAGGAGCCCGGGCCGGCAGGAAGTTCACATCCACAATGGAAAGTCCCATTTTATACGGCGAGATAATGTTCCCCAAAAGCTCCCGGGTGGCCTGTCTCACCCTTTCGCGGCCGTTGGTCAGCACATCGTCCATGGAGGTATGACCGATAACATAGCGGAGCGCGCTGTCGGTAGCCTGATTCAGGCTGTCATCGGGATTTACCGTCTGATAGAGGTAATTCACCGGATTATCAATGCGGTACTGCACCTCCATTTCCACGTTAACGACATTTTCATCCTGGGTCAGCATGGATCCCTTGGATCTGGTGGATCGCACCATCTGGATATCCACGGTCTTGTAGCTTTGCAGGAAGGGACAGTACCAGTGGAGCCCGGGTTCTTCAACCTTCTCAAACTTGCCCAGGGACAGCACTACGGATCTTTCGGCCTCCCGCACGGTATAAAAACCGGTAACGGCTATCCCCAGAACCACCAGGAGGAGGATCAGCATAGCTCCTTTAACCGGGGAAGACGACTTTTTGTCAAAGGGACTCCCGCCTTTCCCGCCGGAAAGCTTTTTCCAGAAGTCTGTGATAAAAGCAAACCCGTCGTCGTCGCTGCTGTCATTCTGCGGACGCCGATCCCGCTGCCAGGGATCGCGTCTTTCCCGATCCTCTCTGCCGCTGTCGCTGCCGTCTCCGCGGTCGCTGGGTTCATTCCATGACATGGTAAAACTCCTCTAAGGGGTGTAACTGATTGCGCTTTTGCTGCAAATAGAGATGATTAAAAACAAAACAATGAATTATAGCCATTAGCCGGCAAGAATTAAAGATGCGGATCAGTCCCGGAAACGGCATTTCGGAAATCCGGGATCCCGCCCCCGGATTTCAGTCCTCCCAGACCTCCCGGCGGAAGCTGAAGGAAGCCGGAGCAGTAACATAACGCTCCAGAGCTCCCCCGAAGCGAGCCGAAAGCCTGGCTAATTCCGTCCGGGAGTGGGTAACGCGCAGACAGGCTTTGCCGCTGTCATCATAGGACTCGGATTCGATAGCCCCCATCTCAAAAAGCCGCTGCCTTAAAGCCCCCGCATCCGGCGGCAGGGTTAGCTCCAGACTGATCCGGTCATGACCAAGCCGATCCGAAATGGCCCGAAGGAGGAGGTCAACCCCGGCCCCGGTCTTGGCGGAAATGGACACGGAACGGGGCAGTCCCGCGCTGTCATGCTCGATATGGGGCGAGATCCCGGGAATCCGGTCTATTTTGTTGAAAACCTTCAGCACCGGAACGCTGCCGGCTCCGATGTCCTCCATGACCTCCTCCACCGCGGCGATCATGTCATCCATGTCCCCGTCTGCGGAATCAATAACCATGAGAGCCAGATCAGATTCCCGGGCCTCTCTGAGAGTGGCCTTGAAGGCCGCCACCAGATTATGAGGGAGATCTCTGATAAAGCCCACGGTATCGGCAAACACCGTCTTCCCCACCCGGGGTATGCTGACCGTGCGCAGGGTGGGATCCAGCGTGGCAAAGAGCTGATCCGCGGCATAAACGCCGGCATCAGTCAGAGTATTAAACAGCGTGGACTTCCCGGAATTGGTGTAGCCCACCAGAGACACCACCGGAATCCCCCGGCGGGAACGGGCGCGGCCGTTCTGCTCCCGCTGCTTCTCCACCTCCCGGAGCTCCTTCCGGAGAATATTGACTCTTTCCTTCAAAAGACGCCGGTCATATTCCAGCTGCGTTTCGCCGGGACCGCCCCGAAGACCGAAGCCGCCCCGCTGCCGTTCGAGATGCGTCCAGCCCCGCACCAGCCGGGTCTCCAGATAGCCCAGCTGTGCCAGCTCCACCTGGAGCTTGCCCTCACGGGTGCGGGCCCGGGCCGCAAAAATATCCAGAATAAGAGCGGTTCTCGTGATAACCCGGCAGCCCAGAAAGCTTTCCAGATTTCTCTCCTGAGAAGGCGAGAGCTCATGATTGAAGATAACGGTCTCGCCCTGGCAGGACTCCACCAGAGCTTTAAGCTCCTCGGTCTTGCCGGAACCGATGAAATATTTGGGATCGGGAGCGGTACGGGAACAGGTCAGGAGCCCGACAGCCTCGGCTCCGGAGGACAGCACCAGCATTTTAAGCTCGGCTACCCGCGCCGTATCATCCGCATCTGAAAACGAAACGCTGACAAGGACGGCCTTGGCCCCGCCCCTGCAGCGTTCATCAAAATCGAAAAGAGCAGTGATCTTAAAACTCCTCGGCCTTACGCAAAGCCGGCATCACAGGAATTCAGGATTCTGAAGCCGTTTTTCCCTTCCCGGCAGCATCAGGAGCCGGAGCATCATCATCGGAAAGAGAAACAGCCTTGGCCGGAACAACTGTTGAAATGGCATGCTTGTATACCATCTGATTAACGTTGTTCTTCAAAAGAATAACGAACTGATCGAAAGACTCCACCTGTCCCTGCAGCTTGATGCCGTTTACCAGATATATGGATACCGGGATTCTTTCCTTCCGAAGAGCGTTTAAGAAAGGATCTTGCAATGATTGGCCTTTTGACATAAAAATGAAACTTCCTTAATCAAACCAATAATAGTAGTAGTCACTCACGGATTTTCCGGGCGCATCCCGGAACTCCGCATCCGCCTGACCCCAGGCAAAAATCGTCGGCATTATACACTGATAAGCTCTGATTTCATAGTAAAACTAAACGTATTTCCGCAAATTCCCCTGAAAGCCGGAATAATTACAGCTGTCAGGGTTTCCGGAGAAACTGCCGCTAAATATTAATAAAAAATTCAGCAAGTTAGAACAATAATGCGTCACAACTTGAAAATACTGCCAATCTGATCACTTTTTGCCGGGGAAAGCTCCTGTTTTGCCCTTGCGTTCGCCCTCCCGGCATCTCCATTGCCGCATTTTTAACCGCCGAAAGCCGCCGGGGCTTTTTATGAAATCATCAGGCCCGGGTTCGATCTTCTGAGAAAGCTTATGCCCCTCTCGCCCTGATTTCCCGCAGCATTATCCCGAGGTTATCCGGATCTCCCATGTTGAGAACAGTATAGGGCTCCTTCCAGCCCCGGATCCAGGTCATCTGCCTCTTGGCCAGCTGACAGGTGGCAATTACCGCCCGGGACTTCATCTCCTCAAAGGAGACTTCCCCGGCCAGGTACTGCCACATCTGACGGTAGCCCACCGAGCGGAGAGCCGGGAGCTCCGGATTAAGATCCCCCCGGAGGAAAAGCCGTCGGGTTTCCTCCTCAAGTCCTTCCCTGAGCATCACTTCAAAGCGCTCCTGTATCAAAGGGCGCAAAAGCCGTCTTTCGGGATCCGGCAGCAAAGCAAAGCGCTTCAGCCGAAAGGGGCATTCCGGCCGGGGCTGGCTTTTTATGAGGCTCGTTAAGGAGCGGCCGGTCATAAGATAAACCTCGCAGGCCCGCCCGATGCGCTGAGTATCGTTGGGCGACAGTCTTTCCCAGGATTCCGGATCAAATTCCCGGAGCCAGCTCCTGACCTGAGGGAGACCCTGCTCGGCAATCATGGCGTTAACCCGGGAGCGGATCTCGGGAGTGGTTTCCGGAAGTCCGGAAAGTCCCTCCTCGAAAGCCTTGAAGTAAAGCATGGTGCCCCCGGCCAGGATGGGGAAATGGCCCCGGGCCCGTATTTCCCCCGTAAGTCTCACGGCATCCTCCCGGAAATCCGCCGCGCTGTAGGGATCTCCGGGATCCCGCACGGAAATGAGGTGATGGGGAATCCCCTGCATCTCCTCCGGGGAAGGCTTGGCGGTGCCGATATCCATGCCCCGGTAAACCAGAGCCGAGTCCGCGCTGATAATCTCGCCGTTAAGGGCAGCTGCCAGCTTAATGGCCAGGGCTGTTTTGCCGGTGGCGGTGGGGCCCATCAGGGTTACGGCATCTATGTCTTCTGAGACATCTATGGCATCATCAGTCATGATTGAAATGCTCCCTTATCATTCGCCCCAGAGGCATCTCCCATGCCGTATCCCCCGGCAAAGTCCCGAAAAACCCCGCTTCCGGCACTCCCGAAAGAATCCGTTCCGTCATTTCCCTGCTGAAAAATTCCGGCGCTTTTTCCTGAAACACCGCCCGGAGAAAACCGGTAAAAAAGAGGCTGTCCTCCCAGAGAGCAATATCCCAGAGGGCAGCTGCCATCGTCCCCTGTCCGGGATCATGAAGATCCCGAAGCGCTGCATCCTCGTCAAGGCCGCCGAGGAACATCTTAAAAAACTCCCGGAGCCTTGAGCCCCGTACCAGAAGAGGCACCGCGGTTATCGTAAGCTCATGAAGCCCCGGGGACAGAGCAAAACCCAGAGCGGAAAGAACCTTCAAAGTCTCGGGAGCATAATCCCGGGATACCGGAAACTGAAAGGGGAGAGACAGCTTTGACGGCTTCAGAAAATCAGAGGCGGGCAAGCTGAGCTCGGCCCGAATCCGCTGCCTGAAAAGGATGCCGGCCAGCTTTCGGATATTAACGGCCCAGATTTTCTGATCCGTCTGAATCAGAGCATAGCCCTTTTCAGGAATGATGAAGGAAAAGCTCCGGGAATTATCCCGGGACGCGGTAAGCCAGGGCATAAGATCCCGATCCAGATCCTCGGGAGTTCGCATCCGGAGCCCGGTATCGCCGGGATTTCCGGGGTTAGCTGGATCCCTGTTTTCCGGATCAGGAGTCCCGTCATTTCCCCGGGAAAATGTGTCCGCCTGGACTGAATTATCCCGGGCTGGTTCGTTCTCCCGGAGCCCTATGGGATTAGTGCGGCTTAACCGCCTCAGGGATTCTGAAAACTCCTGCGCCCGGGCATCCTGAAAGCGTGAGCTCATGCTGCCTTCCTGTCCGGAACTGCCCTCCTGTCCCCGGCCCTCCTGAAGGCTGCTGGAAAGAGCCAGAAAACGCGAGGAGGCGGAAAAAAGCGCTCCCCCGGAGCTGGTTGTTCCCGGATTATCCTCCTTCCGGCCGGTTTTATTCCCGAAAAGCCGGAGATAAACGCTGTCCGGAGCCTTGCCGTTCCCTGCCGGGGATGGGGCCGGCTCCCGGTCATAGCAGATAACCGCCGCATCCGGAGCCGCCAGATCCGCTTCGGAATATACCGCGCCGGCAGATCCTGAAGAGGAAGGAGGGGCAGGCGGCACGGGAGGATCCGGGGGAAGGATCTCCGGAAAAGAGGCCTGAGCCAGACTCTCCCTGCGGAGATCCCGGAGCCGGGCTTCATTTACCGCGAGAGGCCGGGGCGCATAGCCATGATCCGGATCCGGTTTCATGGTTTCCTCCAGAGTTTCCGGAAGAAGCTGCCGGGCTCTTCTCAGAGTGTTTTTCAGGACCAGGGCAATAAAATCATGCACCTCGTTGGGATTCCGGAACCTGACCTCATACTTTTGCGGATGCACATTAATGTCTGCGTCCCCGGGATCCAGCTCCAGGAAAAACACATACTGCGCCGAACGCTTTTCCCCCAGCTCCTCCTCAAAGGCGGTATTGATGGCATGAGTCAGGGTCTTGTCCTTGACAATGCGGCTGTTCACAAAAAAGTACTGACAGGGCCGGGGGATCTCCGCGGGGTTTACATATCCGGAAAACTTCAGCCCGTTCCTTTCCTCGGAGAAGCTTAAAAGATCATTCAGAAAGCCGTTCCCCACAATGGAGCGGAGTCTCTCCCGGTAGGTCTTTTCATCAGAGGCCTTCTTTAAATCGTAGATAATGTTTTTGCCGTTTCTGAGAGAAAACGCCGCCTCTCTCCGAGACAGGGCCAAACGTCTGAAGATCTCCTCGATCTGCAGGAATTCAGTCTTTTCAGAACGCAGAAAGCGTCTCCGGGCCGGGGTGTTGAAAAACAGATCCCTGACCTCTACTGAGGTACCCTCAGGATAGGCCGCCGGCAGGATCTCGGCCTCCTGACCCAGTCCCTCCACCCGGACTGACCAGGCCATTTCCTGATTCCGGGGATGGGAAACCAGAAGAAGCCGGGATACTGCGGCAATGGAAGCCAATGCTTCGCCGCGGAAGCCCATGCTGAGAAGATGATCCAGATCCTCAATAGCGGAAATCTTAGAGGTGGCGTGCCTTTTCAGGGCCAGGGGGAGTTCCTCCTTGGGGATTCCCGAGCCGTTGTCCCGTACCTGAATCAGCCGGGAGCCGCCGTTTTCAATAACCACGCTGATATCATCGGCTCCGGCATCCAGAGCATTCTCCATTAGCTCCTTCACTACCGCAGCCGGTCTTTCCACCACTTCCCCGGCGGCAATCTGATTGGCCACCTGAGGCGGCAAGAGATGAATTCCCATTATTTTTTCTTCGGCACCTTAAGACGCTGTCCCGCATTGACCTGATTCTTCGTAAGGCCGTTCAGCTGTTTCAGATGTTGCGGGGACACCTTGTGATCCTGAGCGATTTTTGAGAGGGTATCGCCCTTCTTTACCACATAGATAACGGTTTTTTCCGGGGCGGCCGGCTTTCCTCCGGAGGAGGCGGGTTTATTGCTCCTGGCCGGAGCCCGGGGCTCGCTCTGGGCGGCCACGCCGCATCTCAGGGTATCCTTGTTCTTATAGACAAAGTTCTTAATTCCCAGATAAATGGCATGAGCAATGGTTCTCTGGTACTTCCCGGTAGCCAGAAGACTCGCCTCGTCCGGATTTGAAAGATAACCGGTTTCAATAAGGAGAGAGGGAATGTCCGGAGCTTTCAGCACGGCGAGAGAACGGTTTATGGGCACTGATTTATGCAGCGTGGCAATCCTGCCCATGCTGCCCAATATTTCCTTGGCTAAATCATTGCCGTCGGATCGGCTGGTATTAGAGGCCATGTCCACTGCCACCTGCTGCAGCAGGGGATCGTTGTGAGCCTTCAGGAACTCTCCCAGACCGGCCAGCATTTTGGTATTGTCGGTATTCTGCACGCTTTTGCTGTTTTCCCGGTTGGCCCGATCCCGGTTCAGCACCAGCACCGACGCTCCCTGGGCCTGACTGTTCAGCGCGCTGTCCGCATGAATGGAAATGAGGAAGTTGGCTTTGTTATTCCGGGCAATCTGGGAGCGCCGGCCCAGCTCAATAAAAATGTCCCGGTTCCGGGTAAGCTTGCCCTCCAGCAGGGGATCACTGTTCAGATAGGCCACAAGGCTCCGGGAAATACCCAGAGTTACCGCCTTTTCCTGCACATTCCCCACTCCGATGGCTCCGGGATCCTTGCCGCCATGACCGGGATCCACTACCACGGTGCAGGTGGCGGAGGACTTTCTCTTGTAGGCTGTGGGTTTCGGGGGCTCCGGGGCGGCGAGACGCTTTTCCAGAGATTCCGTCGGCGCCTGATTGTCCCCCTCGGAATTGAGGTCGGCAAAAAGCTCGTTCTCCAGTTCCCGGATATCCCGGACGTCCTTGCTGTTTCGGGAGTTCCGGCTGGGAGTTCCGCCCTCATTATTCTTTCCGGCCGGATGATTGTCCTTCTTCTCGGCCTCCCGTTTCCCGGCCAGAATTCTTTCGGCTTCCTTCCGCTCGGCCTCGCGCTTTTCAGCCAGGATTCTTTCCGCCTCCTTTCTCTCGGCCGCCTGTTTCTCAGCCAGAAGTCTTTCAGCCTCTTTCTTCTCGGCGGTCCGTTTCTCCGCCTCCCGCTTTTCGGCCAGAATTCTCTCTGCCTCTTTCCTCTCTGCTTCCTTTCTCTCGGCTTCGCGCTTTTCGGCAAGCTTTCTTTCGGCTTCCTTCCTTTCCGCCTCGCGCTTTTCAGCCAGAATTCTTTCCGCTTCCTTCTTCTCGGCTTCCCGTTTCTCGGCCAGCCTTCTTTCCGCCTCCTTCCGATCCAGCTTCTCTATCTCATTTCCAGAAACGGCCGGCTTCCGAGTGTCCGTAACTGTCCCGCGTTCCCCCGGCTTCTGACTGCCGGGTTTTCCGGATTCGTTCCTTTTGGAAGCAGAGTTCTCCCCGGTTCCGGCCGCCCCGGGATCCCGGGAGGACTGGGCAGCAGAAGCCGGACTCATGCTGTCCTGATGCGGAAAATCAACCCAGAAGCTGTTTCCGGACTTATTCACCCGGGGAACCACGCTCTTTTTCAGGGGAAAGAAGTAGTGCACCTGATCGCTGGTGCCTTTGGGAGTTCGGTTGATAATCACATTGGCAATGACGCTGGAGCTTTTTATGGAAATGGGGCCGGTCTTCCGGGACGGATCACTGATGTCGTGCAGCACCACCTTGTATTCTGTGCCATCGTCCTTGCTTTTGAACACACTGAACTTCGGGGGCTCCTTCATGGTGAACATGATGCGGGTGCAGTCCTTTTTGCCCTGAGAACAGGCCGCAGACTGCACGCTTATTATTTCATTGGCATATGCTCCGGCCGTCATCATGAGAAAAACGGAGAGAGCCATGCCGGAAATAGAAAAGAACTTAAACATCTGAATCCAACCGCAAAACCGGAAAACGCTTCTGAAGCTCAGATTATAACAAATATGGAAGCAGGATTACCGGCAGGATGAAAAAGCTTTCAGGAATTAGCTCCGGACCTAAGCTGCGCCATAAAGGCCGCTGCTATCTCGGATCCCCGGGAATTCATCCCCGTAAGAGCAAGAAGCCTCCCGTTATCCTCATAAAGGATGCTGACGGTAAGATCCGGATCCGGCAATATGCCCTGCCCCTGCTCCGGCCACTCCACCACCCGGATGCTCCGGCCCGCAAAGTAATCCCGGATGCCCATAAGCTCCAGCTCCTCGGGATCCTTAAGGCGGTACAGATCAAAATGCCACACGGGGATATCAGAAAATTCATAGGGCTCCACCAAGGTATAGGTGGGACTCTTTACCATGCCGCTCCAGCCCCGGGAGCGCAGAAAACCCCGGGTGAAGGTGGTTTTGCCGGCCCCCAGATCCCCGAGAAGAAATATGGTGGTGTTTTCCGGAGTCAGGGGCCCCAGAATTCTTCCCGCTTCCTCTGTGGCGGCTTCATTCTCCAGAAATATTCCCCTGGAAGTTATTTTATGCATTGCGTACCTCAGCAAATTGCCAGTTATTCTGATTCCGGAACCTGAAAAAGGGATCTTTTAACAGGAATGTCCTGGGCTTCCTGATTTTCCAGGCCTTCCCTTTGTCTTTGCTCCCCCTTCCCTTTATTGTCCGGTGTCTTTCTTTATTTTTCCTTTGGTTTTTCCTGAACTCCTGCCCTGCCGTTAATAAGCCTTCTGATAAAGGGCAGCAGATCTCCGGCGGCCATGCCGAGAGCCCCGTCCGTCTCTTCGGACAGGCACCCGGCCTCGCCGTGCACCGCCACCCCCAGAACTGCGGCCTGAAAGGGATCCATGCCCCCGGCCAGCAGAGCTCCGATAACCCCGGAAAGGAGATCTCCCATGCCGCCGGAAGCCATGCCCCGGGATCCGGTACTGATAATCACGGTAAATTCACCGTCGGATACCAGAGTGGCGGCAGATTTAAGCACGGTAATGGCTCCGTATTTCCGGGAGATCTCCCGGGCCGTTCCCAGAGGATCCGCGAGCACGAGAGCAGTGGTTTTCCCGGTAAGAAGAGCCGCTTCTCCCACATGCGGAGTCAGAATCAGGGTTTCCGGCCGGCTCCGGGGCATAAGGGCGGGGTTCTCAGAAAGCCTTAGGAGCCAGTAAAGTCCGTCGGCGTCAACCAAAAGCTTCCGGGCCTTCCCGTATATTTCCCGGAAAATCCCCCCGCTCCTCGCGGATCTCCCCAGTCCCGGTCCGGCCACCGCCGCATCGCACCAGGCAAGATCCTTTGGAATATTTTCCGGAAAGCCGGTCATGATTTCAGGATTGAGAGCATTAAGAGCGCTTCTGTCGCCCCCGGAGAATACCGCCCGGATAAGACCGGCTCCGGTTCTCAGCGCGGCTCTTCCGGCAGTGATAAGAGCTCCCTCCATGCCAAGAGATCCTCCGACAAGAAGAATCCGGCCAGCGTCCCCCTTATGAGCTGAACGGGCCCGTACCGGAAGAAAACGGCCAAGATCATGGTAATTGAGAGCAAAAAGCTTTTCGCGAGCCTGCAGCATCCTGACATGATACGCAAAGTCGGGGAGATCATTAAGCACCGTGATCACTCTGCCTGCGTAGTCACCGGCCTGACCCAGGAGAAGACCGGGTTTCCTGGTAAAGACTGTAAGGGTATAAGAGGCCCGCACTGCCAGCCCCGGCATCAGGGGCATTCCGGTATCAGAGTTGAGCAAGGAAGGCACGTCCAGACTTATTACGGGACAGCCCATCCGGTTAATTTCCCTGACCGCGGCGGCAATCTTTTCAAAAACCGGGTCGCCGGGACGGCTTTTAAGGAAGCCGATACCGGTAAGGGCATCAACGATCACGGGACTTCGAGATGTTCCGTGAAAAAGCTCTGTCATGATTGCCGGGATTAGATCCGGTGTCATGTCCGCATCTTTTGAAGGTTCCGTACGCCCGCCCAAAGCAAGATAGCTCTCCCGGGCCCGGACAGCGGCAATGCCGGGCTTCTGCGGCACTGCCTGAAGCACCAGCACCCGGGAATAACCGCTTTTCAGAAGCTCCCGGGCCACAATGTAGCCATCCCCGCCGTTATTGCCGTTTCCGGCAAAAATCGCCATCGGGGTATCCCGGGGGGGATAAAGACTGATAAGCTCTCGCGCCATGGCCGCCCCCGCCTGTTCCATAAGAGCAAAGCCGTCAGCGTCAAGATAAATCTTTTCAATTTCCCGGGTGGCTGCCACATTGAAGACAATATCTGATAGATTAATGTCAATTTCCCGGCCGGCAATAAACCTCCGGATGAAAAAGCCCGCAGAACTCTGAGTTACCGGCGGGGAATCATTGTTACTATTATCAGCGCTCCGCATAGCGCTTGAAGAAGAGTTATTCATGACTGCTGTCTCAAAAGATTCCGATGCTTCCGGTATAAATATTCCGGAGCTTATGGAAGCCATAGCGCAAAAGGCCCGGGAACTCGGACTCATCCCGCTGGGCTATGCCCCGGCCGCCCTGGCTCCCCTTGGTGAAAAATCCTTTCGGGAGCATCTCCGGGTCGGGATTCCCGCCGGGGTGGCCTATCTCAGCAAAAATCAGGAGGCCAGGAACGATCCGTCCCTGATTTTACCAAATTGCAGTCTTATTATGAGCTT
>NZ_JBGVBR010000385.1:0-4702 GCF_045225735.1 Succinimonas sp.
TGCTGACCCGCCGTCCTCTGATGACCGATGCCATTGAATACGTAAGCAAAAACTACATCTCCATGGGGCGAACCGATGAGGCCATCCGGAATATCAAGCACGCCGTGGAGCTGTCCCCGCTGTCCGAAAAGCTCCTTAATGTTCAGGTTTCCACCGCCATCGGAGCCGGAGACTTTCTGACAGCCCGGGACGGCGTGGCTTCCCTGCTTAACATCAAGAAGAATTCCCCGCATGATGTGGATAACCTGCTGGAAAGCTTTGCGGAATGCGAATTCATGTTTGCGGAGCAGTCCCGGGATCCCTTTCATATTTCAAACATCGAAAAGGTTCTGGGCAATATTGTGAGCCGCTATCAGAACTGCGCCTGCAAGCAGACATTCTCTCCCGACGTCTTCAGAACCATCTGCGAGGCCAGGATTTCCCTGATCCGCGGCGAAATCCACAAGAGCAAGAAAAAGCTGTATCAGCTATTGCCCCTTTTGCATGACAAGGACAAGGAAATCTCAGACAGTCTGAAAAAAGGCATGTACCTGGGATTCATGGCCATCGGAGAGTACGAGGTAGCCGCGCAAATCGCAGAAGCTCTCCCCGAATCCGAAGCTAATGATATTTCCGATCATATTCTGGACTGCTGCCTCGCGCAGAAAAAAACTGAACAGGCGGAACGCCGCGGCAAATATCAGGAGCTTAACTCCCAGGGCATCGACAAATACAATGCCGGCAATCTCACTGAAGCTTTGGAGCTCTTCAAGGAAGCGATCCGCAAGGTGCCGGGAAATACCAATGCCATTCTGAACAAAATTCAGGTGCTCATCGACCTAGCGGAACAGCAGCTCAGAGCCGGCTATCAGGAAAGCAAAAAAAGAGCCCGCAGCCTTATTATTGAATGCTCGTCCGATATGTCTCTTCTGGATGGCATCACGCTTTCCGAAGTTCAGGAGGAGCGCGCCCGGCTCCTCAGGAAGGACTATGCGGAAATTGAAAAGAAGGTCCTGGGAAAATAACCGGCAGGGATTCCGGAGAGAAAAACAACGCAAAAAAAATCCGGAGCTGATCCGGATTCTTCTCTATGCGATATTAAGAGGACTTAATTAAGCGATGAACTTCAGCATGCGGCGCAGAGGTTCAGCGGCGCCCCAGAGCAGCTGATCGCCCACGGAAAAGGCAGAAAGGAAGCCCTTGCCGAAATTAGGCGTGCGCAGACGTCCCACCGGAACGTTAAGGGTGCCGGTAACAGCTGCCGGAGAAAGTTCCTTTATGGTAACCTCCTTGTCATTGGGGATCACCCGGGCCCATTCATTATGAGCGGCAATCATTTCCTCCGCATCCTTGACGGTAATATCCTTCTTAAGCTTGATAAGGAAGGACTGGCTGTGGCAGCGCAGGGCGCTGATTCTGACGCAGTTCCCGTCCACCGGAATGGTTTCCGGAGCCAGTCCCAGAATCTTGTTGGTCTCAGCCATGCCTTTCCACTCTTCGCGGCTCTGCCCGTTAGGAAGCTGCACATCAATCCATGGAATCACGGAACCGGCAAGAGGCACCAGAAATTCCTTAACCGGAAATTCCGGAGAACGCATTTCATCTCTCACGGTCTTTTCGATATCAAGAATGGCGGAGGCCGGATCCTTCAGCTTGTCGGCAACGGAGCCATACAGCCGCCCCATCTGAGAAAGGAGCTCCCGCATATTCTTGGCGCCGGCTCCGGAGGCAGCCTGATAGGTGGAGGACTGAATCCACTCCACGCAATCGTTCTTAAAGAGACCGCCCAAGCCCATAAGCATGAGGCTTACAGTGCAGTTGCCGCCTACAAAGGTCTTAAGGCCGCGGTTAAGAGCATCGTCAATAACAGCCCGGTTAACCGGATCCAGGATGATTACGGCATTATCCTCCATTCTCAGGGTGGAGGCGGCATCAACCCAATAACCGTTCCAGCCGGCAGCCTGCAGCTTCGGATAAACGTCCTTGGTATAAGCTCCGCCCTGACAGGTAACAATAATGTCCATGCTCTTCAGGGCTTCCAGATTATTGGCATCCAAAAGAACACCGGCATCCTTGCCCCCGAATGACGGGGCCTTCTGACCTGCCTGAGAGGTGCTGAAAAACACCGGATCGATGCCGGCAAAATCGCCTTCCTCTTCCATACGGTTCATAAGCACGGAACCTACCATGCCGCGCCAGCCGACAAAACCAACTTTCTTCATAATAAAATCCACAAAAATGAAAAGTGATGACCGTGACAAACAGCTTCGGAACGCCGGTGCAGGTACTGCTTCTCCGGAGATCTGAAAAAACTGTGACAAAAATCTCTGACGGAATTATAACGGATCTCATCCCCGTCTGTTCAGTTTTTTGCCCCGGAACCGCAAAACGCCGAAAACGGCGCCGCCCGGGAAAAAACCGCGCGACGGCCGGAATTTATCCCGGATCCCCGCAGGAAAGCAGCAGGGTTCTTTTTTCGGGAGTGCCGGCTAAGATCATGTTCACCGTAATGGTGCCGCCGGCGCGGAAAATTGCTTTTACGGCATTATTGGAGCAAAAGCGATCGCTCACGGACAGGGAACGAAAGAGCTCCTCGGGGGTTTTGCCGGCATCGGCCGGCCCGGCCGGACGAAGGCCCCGGGGATCCCAGGAGAGCTCAAAGGTCACATTGTAATGTTCATCATAGGTCAGAGACTGCACCACCAGAAAGCCATCCGCGCTTTTGGCGGGAAGAGATGCTTTGACCGCATCAAGATCGCCCTGAAGAGATCCCGGGATGAGCGGAATCACGGTGGTTCGAAAAATACAGTAGAGAACAAACCCGATGCCGGCTGCCACAATATAGCCAAGATATGACACCGCCTTCTGTTTCGTGATTTTCATAAAACTCCGGGTAGCGAAAAACGGGAAGAATCCCGCGGGAGATTCCGATAATGCCGCCGGAACCGGGATATCAGAAAGTACCCGTCCGCGCCAGAGGAAATTTTACCGGAAGAAGCGGCGCAAGTAAAAAATGAGAGGCGGAAGTTAAACCCCTCCCTGCTCCATGCCGGTGAACTCAGCTCCTGAAGACGGCAAAACCTCAGATTCCTCCTCCCGGCTCCCGGAATCGCGCCGCATGAAATTTGATATTTTTCCGGTATCAAAATTTCAAAAAAAGCGGCAAAAATGAAAGTAAGAAAACCATGGTATTCACCGGGCGCAAACCGCATCATAACCGCAAAAATTCTGCTTTTCGGGGAATTTCTCAGACAAAACCGGCAAAAACGGTATTTATCAGAGAAAAAATCTCAGAAAAGTGACATTTGCCGCATTTTAAGCCCCTGATAATACGTAATTTTTGATAGAAAACTTTCATTCAACAGTGTTTTAAATCACTATTTCAAGATATTTTGTAATTAATTTTCATTAAAAAACTGTGTTTTATGTGACATAGCTCACAATTTTCACTAAAACCGCCGGATATAATAACAGCCATGAAGTTCCTGATGCTCGCAGACCTCGAAAAGAGCTGCCGGACAAGACCGCATCTCTTTCGCAATTGTTAAAAAACTGTGACCGTTGTATCATTAAGGAACCAAATAACACATCAGCTTTCAGCTGATAACTTTCGGAAAGAGACGCTATCAGAATCTTCCCGGAATGCGAACCCCGACCGCCGATTCCGGCAAAACGGCAACGGCCGGTCACGCAGCAACCAATGTCACGCCGGCCTCACCAGGGCATCAGGCGTTTTATCTACCTAAACCAACAGAGGTAAAAAATGGCAGAACTCAATGATCTTCAAAAGCAGGCATGGGCAGGATTCAAACCGGGCGCCTGGCAGGATTCAATCGATACCCGTGATTTTATCCAGCAGAATTACACTCCTTATGAAGGGGATGATTCCTTCCTTGAAGGTCCTACCGATGCAACCACCGCTCTTTGGAATCAGGTGATGGAAGGCATCAAGGAGGAGAACAGAACTCACGCTCCCCTGGATTTCGATCCCGATACTCCTTCCACCATCACCTCCCACAAGCCCGGCTACATCAACAAGGATCTTGAGCAGATCGTAGGTCTTCAGACTGATGCTCCTCTTAAGAGAGCCATTATGCCCTTTGGCGGCATTCGCATGATTCAGACCTCCTGCGAAACCTACGGCAAGCCTTTTAACAAGGAAGTTGAGAAGATCTTCACCGAATACAGAAAGACTCACAATCAGGGTGTATTCGATGTTTATACCAAGGGGATCAGAGACTGCCGCAAGAGCAAGGTATTAACCGGTCTTCCTGATGCCTACGGCCGCGGCCGCATCATCGGCGACTACCGTCGCATTGCCCTCTACGGCATTGATGCTCTCATGGCTGACAAGGCCAGACAGTTTGATTCCTATCAGGCTCAGCTCGAAAACCCCAAGGACGAAAGAGAGCTTGAGGATACCATTCGTTCCCGCGAGGAAATCAAGGAACAGTGGAAGGCTCTGGGCGAGCTCAAGCAGATGGCCGCTTCCTACGGCTGCGATATCTCCGGCCCGGCAAAGACCGCCAAGGAAGCCATGCAGGCTACCTACTTCGGCTATCTGGCTGCTGTTAAGTCCCAGAACGGCGCTGCCATGTCCTACGGCCGTACCGCTACCTTCCACGACATCTACATCGAACGCGATATCAAAAACGGCGTGCTCACCGAGAAGCAGGCTCAGGAGCTGGTTGACCACATGATCATGAAGCTCCGCATGGTACGC
>NZ_JBGVBR010000386.1:0-7556 GCF_045225735.1 Succinimonas sp.
CTATCTGTACACGGATCCCTTCCATCGGGATATCCATGATTTCGATACGGAGAATACCTCGGCTATCGGCGTTTCCCTGGCCAGAAAGCTTCTCAGGGGCAACCCCGATCAGGAGGAAAAACCCCTTGCCAGACTGGTGATTGCCGGCACCCGCACCAGTAACTGGCGCCGGGTGCTGGAATCTCTGGAAGCGGAATTTCTGGCCCCGCTGGCAGATAAGTCTCCGGATCGTCTTCAGGCCTTCCGGGAACTCCGGGAAAAGATGTCCGCCCATATTGATGACCCTGCCAATAAGAGGGGCTGTATTGACGACAGCCACATCGCTTCGGTTAATGCCTTTTTCGGGGACGTCCGGGATCTTCTGGGACTGGAAATCGTGTTTGCCGCCACCAGCGATGCCATTCATGAGCCGGAGACCCAAAGGGAGATTGTCAGGGTCATTACCAGCAATGTTAACCCCGGGGATCAGATCTCCTTTGACATCACCCACAGCTATCGCATTATCCCCGTTATCAGTCTCTGCGCCTTTTTGTACCTCCAGGCCCTGAATCATAACGAAATCTGTCATGTGTTCTACGGCGAGGCGCCCATGGAGCGGGGGTTCAATGAGCTGAACGGCCTTAAGAGGAGTCAGCTTCCGGACGAAGCCGCATTCCATGAAGCCCGGCAGAAAATCGAAGAGATTCTGAAAGACGCTCCTCAGGAAAAGCACCTTTCCGGGCACGTCTATGACATGCGCAATCTCACCAAGCTTCTGGAATACTCCGCAGCCGTCAACCAGTATATCTCCGCCGGCAATATCATCTTCCTGGAGCCCCTCATTAAAGTCGAGCTCCGAAAGCGGGATTATGAGAACTACATCAACTTCAGAAACGGCGTCATTCTGGATAACCTTTCCATGTTCAAGGCCAGCGCGGAATTCCTGGCTCCGGCGGTGAGCAGGCTCTGGGAAGGCATAAACGATCCGGTGCTGAAAACCGTGGACGAGAAGATGTTTCTGGGCTTTACCTGGGTAAATGACGCGCTGGATGACCGGGGCTATTACCGGGTTATGACCGGGAAGGCGGTGACCTATCTCAGGAACGGCAGATTCATGGAGGCCTTTTTATGCTGTTATCAGGCCTGCAGCTCTCTTGCGGAGTTGGTGAAGACCTCCCTGTCCCGGATGGCGGCTCGCGGGGAGATTGAGATCAGAAAGGATCTTATTGTGTTTGGCGGCGGCAGCGATCCCCGTTTTATAAAATTTGCGGGTTCTTTTAATCAGAAGCTCCAGAAATTGAAAAACAAGAATTTCAATTTGAAAGAGATCATAAGCACTGAAGAGCAAAATGATAATTATTACAGAGCGCTGTCTTTTATCAGCCTGAAGCTGTTTGACGAAGTCTGGCTGTTTGTTCAGGATCTCCGCAATAGTTTTATTCACAGTGACGCTGTGATAAGGGATCGTAAGATTATCAGGCTATTGTCCCTTCCGGTGCCGGATCAGCAGGAGGAGATCCGGAAGCGCCTTCTTGATTACGTCATCCCCGGCATTGAACGCACCGGAGACATGATTGCAGCCGTTTTTGCCGGAGATGAACCGGAAGAGCAGCAGGAGTAATAGCTGAAGGAATGGCAGCTTAAGCCGCATCTCAGCCCGCCGGGTTTTCAGGAACAGGCGCGGGGAATGTGAGAGCGAAGCTGTAATAAGGGCGAAGAGAGCCGGATTTTGCGGGCTTTGCAGGATCCGGCTCTTTTTGTTCTCCCTTTTTGCCATCCTGCCGTTCCCCCCGGAAAATCCGTTCCCCCGCCGGCATAAAGTTCTATAATTAAGGCAGGTTATTTCAGGATTACAGGAAGACAGCAATGCGGAAGACTCTTACGGTGGCAGCAGCCAGCATCAATACGACTCCCCTGGCAGTTTCAGAAAACACGGGGCTTATTCTGGAGGCCTACAGAGAGGCGGTAAGACAGGGAGCCGATCTTGTGGTCACTCCCGAGCTGGGCATTACCGGCTACGGCCTTGAGGATATGTTCTACGTGTCCTCCGTAATGGAAAAGATCCCCGCAGAGGTTAAGAAGCTGTCCCGGGAGGTGGAGCCGGACACCTATCTTGCGGTGGGTTTTCCGTTTCTGATCCCCGGAGGCCAGCTTTACAACGCCGTGGCTCTCCTGACTCATGACCGGGTGCTGGGCATTGCCCTTAAGCAGCATCTGGCCCGCGCCGGCATTCACTACGAGCCCCGCTGGTTTACCCCCTGGCAGCACGGCGAGGTGGTCACCATGGACTTTGCCGGGGAACAGGTCAGCGTGGGGGATCTGGTCTTTGTCATCGAAGGCGTGCGCATCGGCTTTGAGATCTGCGAGGACTCCTGGGTGGCCAACCGACCGGGGCGATCCCTGTGCCGGAGACTTACCGACGTTATTCTCAATCCTTCGGCCTCCCATTTTGCCATCGGAAAGCAGCGGGAAAGAGTTACCTTTGTGACCGACGGCTCCCGGGCCTTCGGCGCGGTTTATGTCTACACCAACCTTCTGGGCTGCGAATCCGGCCGGGCCGTGTATGACGGCGACATGCTCATTGCCTCGGGCGGGCGTCTGGTGGGCATGAGCGATCGGCTGAGCTTCGCCCCCTGGAAAATTCTTCTTGCCAACTGCGACCTCCGGACAAACCGGCTTATCAGGGAGCAGTCCGGCATGCTCCTCAGCGTGCAGGATTCCTGCGGTGCCGGAGTGCTTTTTACCGATCTCCGCTTCCGTCCGGAGGATCTCTCCCGGCCGCTTTCTCCCGAAGCTCCGCTGCTGCCGGAAAATGATCTGGAGGCCTCGGCCCGGGTGGTGGCTCTGGGACTCTGGGACTGGATGCGCAAAACTCATACCGGCGGCTTTGCCCTGAGCCTCTCCGGCGGGGCGGATTCCGCTCTTTGCGCCGCCATGGTGTATTTCGGGATGGTGCAGGCCCTGGCCACTCTGGGCGAGGAAAGGTTCCTTAAGACTCTGGCCTCCTCAGGCATCAGAATCGCCCCGCGGGATGCTGCTGTCCTGCCTTTGGAATACATCCGAAAGGAGGTCATGCCCCAGGTTCTTATTACCCTGTATCAGGGCTCGGACTATTCCGGAGACGTTACCTTCAATGCCGCCCGGGGCCTTGCGGAGGAAATCGGGGCCTGGCATCACAGCTGGTCGATTTCCGCTCTGGTCAGGGAGTATATCCGCCTCAGCGATTCCCTGACCCCGGATAACCCTCTTTCCTGGGAAAAGGACGATCTGGCCCTGCAGAATATTCAGGCCCGGGTGCGCTCTCCGGGCATCTGGCTTCTGGCCAATCGCTTCAACAAGCTCCTTATCGCCACCTCGAACCTTTCCGAGGCCTCGGTGGGCTACTGCACCATGGACGGAGACACCTCCGGGGTGATTTCTCCCATCGGCGGCATCAGCAAGTCCCGCATTCTGAAAATCAACCGCTACCTCATGGAGCAGGGCATGCCGCTCCAGGACAACACGGTCTTTGATTTTGCGAGACTGACCATTCCGGCCATGGCGGCCATCGTGGCTCAGGCTCCCACGGCGGAGCTCCGGCCGGTGGAGCAGACCGATGAGAAGGATCTCATGCCTTATCCTCTCCTTGATGAAATCAGAAGGCTTTCCCAGGTTAACCATCTGGCCCCGGCAGAGGTTTTTCAGGAGCTTCTGCGCTCGGACTTTGCGGCAAAAATGACCAGACAGAACCTTTTGGATGCGGTGCGGCGCTATTACCGGCTCTATACCCGGAATCAGTGGAAGCGGGAACGCCTGGCCACGGGCTTTCACGTGGAAGGGGACAGCGCCGATTCCCGGGCCTACCGGCGGTTCCCGGTGCTGTCCTCGGCGCTGTCCGAGGAGCTCCGGGAGCTTAATGAATACGCCGCCTCCCTGGGGCTCTCATAATATGGCAGCAGAAAAGTCCCGGAGAACCGCAGTTCCGGGGGAGAGAGGGAACGGAGTCAGGCGGAGACTGGCTTCCCTGACGTTAAGCCTGACAGCCCTGAGCTCTCTCGCGCTCCTTTCCGGCTGCGGCTACGCGGCAGCGGCCTACATTGCCCGGGAAACTCCCCTTAGCGAAAAGCGGGAGCTCCGGGCTCAGAACGCCGGGTATCAGGCCTTTATGGAGATCCTCCCCGGGGCCGGACACTGGGACAGTTCCCTCATGCCCTGCGGCCGGATAAAGGAGTTTTATGACACTCTTTCCGGAAAGGCCTCCTGTCTCCCGGTTTTTGAGGTGAATGCCGTGCATCTTCCGGAGTTTTCCATGCTGGAATTCCGTACCGGCCATGAGCTCTCCCGCTATGCCGAAAGCGGTCTCCGGGGCGAGGATCCCGCAGGCTTGCCGCAGTACGGCACGGTTTCCCGGCTTTTTCTGTATCCGGAAACGGGAATTTACACCTTTCAGGGGCGGACAATGGATGCCCGGGGCCGCAAGGTTCAGGAGCAGGGCTTTCAGGCGGAGGATCCCGTCATCCTGTTCCGGGAAAGGGCAGACAGGGGATCCGGCGCCGGGGGCTTTGTGTTCGGTCTTCCCTGGCTCTATCTCTTAGACTTCTATACCGGCCGGAGAGCCTCCGAATGCGATCCCGCGGAATTCCGGGAGGAGGGAGATTATCCCCTGCTTTCCCGCTGCGTTTTCAGGGCTCCGGGCTATTCCGGCAGTCTGGAGTATCAGGTCAGGGAGTGGATCTCCTTTGATCGGGGGCTTTATTTTCCGAGGACGGCGGCTCTGACCGGAACCGGATCCCGTGGCGCCGTTATCAGCTTTCAGGGAGCCCGGGAGCTTAATCCGGAGCAGCTTCGGCAGGGCAGGAACGCAGCCCTGAAGGCCGCGGAGGAAATCCGGGCCCGCATTCAGGCGGGAGAACTTCCTGTCCTGCGGGATCCCGCGGCCGCAGATGAGCTTTTAAGGCAGCTTTAGGGGAAAAAACGGGATCCCGGGGATTTTTCCATGTCCCCGGGCCTGTTCGCCATTATCTCCTCCATCTTCTCCATCTCCTTCGCTAAACTTACCCGTTCATTCCCCGCTGCCCATTTCCCCGGGATGCCTGATTTTTCCGGCATCCTTCTTTCATTTGCCGCTGTCGCCGCTTCTGAAAACAGTCTCTGATTCCTGCTCGCCAAATTTCTCTTTTTTTCAGCGCTGTGCCTCCGGGGGATCCCGGGGCCGGATCCGGGATTTTTTCACGGGGTTTTAGTATAAAATTTTCATTTCTTTGAAAACGTTTTTTAACTTTCTTTCAAAATAGATCCGTTTTGGTGCCGGAATGCCTCATGACGTTCTTTTTTAAGCACCATGACGAAACTTTATTACGTAATTACTGCGCCTCCGGTAAAATTAATTATTATTTTTGCAAAAAATGCTTGATCTCTCTCTCGTTTTTGATAGTATGTATTCGTCCGTTTTAGCAGAGGCTAACAAAACACAACCATAAGGCCCTGATTTCGTACAGCGGATGCCGCCTTTGCGGCCCATTATTATGAAGAAATACTATTGAAGGAAAATGACAATGTTAAAGAAAATTCTTGCTGCTGCTGTTATTCTGGCCTGCGGTTCCGCCAGTGCTGCCACCGTTTATGACAAGGATGGCACCTCTCTGGCTATCGGCGGCCGTCTGCAGGCGAACTACAATTCCGTTTTTTCTGATGTCGAGGATGATTCATACGGCAACCGCTGCCACAGAAGCGCCACCGATGCCGACGGCAATACCTTCTATGGCGACTGCCGCACCGGTCTCAGCGGCGTGGCCCGTCTGAATGTTGATGCCCGGGCTCCCATCGGCGCCGGCTTTTATGCCAAGGGCTTCGGCGAGTGGCAGATTGCCGCCGAAACCTCAAGCAACGGCAAGTTTGATACCCGTTACGCTTATGTGGGCTTCGGCCATGACACCTACGGCTCTCTGGTGTTCGGTCAGCTGGAATCCGCCATGTACAACGTGCTCAGCGTAACCGACGTTTATGAGGAATTAGGTTTTGCCGCTTATCATCTGGAGCACGGCGATGCCGACAGCGAGCGTCAGGAAGGTCAGATCGTCTATAATCTGGACACCAACGGCTTCATGTTCAATCTGTCTTACCAGACTGCCGGTCTGAAGGGCGTTGAGGGCGGCGTGGCCGTTTCCGCCGGCTACACCTACGGAGAGACTCTGCCGGTTTCCCTGCGTCTTGGCTATGATTATTACGAACTTACCGGCAAAAACCCGGATGACGTGCAGAGCTTTGGCCTCGGTCTTTCTCTGGGCAATGCCGGCGACGGCTTCTACGGCGCTTTCGGTTACCAGTTTACCGATGCCAAGGATATGAAGCATGCCAACTCCTATGAGGTTGTGGCCGGTTACGGCTTTGATTTCGGCTTGTCCACCATGCTGGGCTATCAGGTAAATACCTATGATTCCAAGGTGGCCGATGTTTCCCAGCTCACTCTGGAAGCCATCTATGCCTTTAATGAGCAGCTCAAGGCCATTGCCACCGCCAAGTTCGGCGTCGGCCATGTGGATCTGGTCAGTGTTGACAAGGCCAATGTAATCCGGACAGACAGAGCCCGTGATCACGATGCTCTCTCCATCGGACTCCAGTACAACTTCTAAGCCGGGATTTACGTCCTGATCACAGAGCCGCAGGTTTCTTCGGAGATCTGCGGTTTTTTTGCTCGTGAAGTATGAAGCGGCCCATAAAACGGAGTCTGTTAACAGGGTAATATAGTAAACGCATCGGCAAAGGTGACAGTTTTTTAAGAAGGCAGCGAAACTGAAGGCGGCAAATTGCAGATGGCAAAGAGCAGGCAGCAAAAAACAGCAAAGGGTTAGCGAAGGAGGTACCGTAATGAAGCATCGGTGTCCGGTATGCGGCAGACATGACTTTTTGGAATATGGAGCCTACGAGATCTGTCCCGTATGCGGCTGGGAGGATGACAGGGCTCAGGACGAGGATCATAATTACGCCGGCGGGGCCAATCACCTCAGCGTCAACGAAGCCCGCATGGAATACTATCTCCTGAACCGCAAGGATGCGGCGCAGGAGGTTAGGGGCTGCAAGGAGGCCTACGGGCTTACGGTGCGGATCATTCGCGGCCGTTATGAGGACATCCGGCGCACCATAAAGCTGGAAAACGAGGGCAAGGAAGAGCTGGAGCTGAGAGTGGCCCGGCAGGAATACATGGATACCCTGAACAGAATTCTCCAGGGGAAAGACGAGACCTTTTCCGGAACAGTCTCCCAGCAGGATGATTAGAGGACTCTGAACCCGGCGGCCCTCCTCCTTTTCGGAGGCGCCATTTCAGAAACCGGGCCGCATTTCCCGCATGAGCGTTCCTGAGATGAAGGCATCAGGTTTAACACCGCAATGCAGGTGAGGGAACCGAGGCGGGAACAGCGGCGGCAGGGGGGAGCGGGATATTGACAAAATCACCTTTTCGTACAGAGTGCTATATGCTATGGCACTGTAATAAAATAATTTCTGAAAATTGTATTTAGGAACTGTCTCAAAATAATTTGCATTTCTTGAGACGTGTAAATACCTACAAAAAGATGTTGCTCTTGCATCATCCAAGGTGG
>NZ_JBGVBR010000387.1:0-8164 GCF_045225735.1 Succinimonas sp.
CAGCAGCGAGAGCTACGCCAGCTGCTAAAGGAAGCCATTTTGCCTTCATAATAATTCCTTTACCCTATAGGGTTAAACATTATATTAAAACCAAATTTCAAATCTTGCTTCTGAGGACCACCCTCTCCGTAAGATTTGACAACATTATACTTTCACTTTTTGAAAAGGTATATTGATCTAGATCACGTTTTGTCATTTATTAGCAATAATCACGTTTTTTCAGCATTTTCAGCAGAACTAACCAAGACACCAATTTGTAACAGCAGAAAATGCTATAGAAATTATTTTCAGGCAGTGTTTGCAAAATTTTCTGCTACGTGAAAACGTTAACTTTTGCCATTTTACCCCCCTTTAGAGCAAAATTTTTTATCAAAAAACTGAACTTTTTTTGCGACTCTCAGTCAATAGTAGTTTGAAAACGTCATTCAAATTTTTGTTTTTCTTCCATTGTTTCCCAAATTTTCAATTTCAGGCCCTCGCGCCCGCAAAAATCCTGTTAACCAGATCTCCTTTCCCTGTTTTCCGAGCCTTTAAAAACACCGTCAAGGCCTTATGGCGTAAAGCGTGACAAAAAATTTCACCGAAATCCGCTTATGTGCTGCAAAGATGCGCTGCCTAATCTCCCTTCCGATGTCTGGCATTCCCCTGCCATTTGTGAAAAGCGGCCTCACAGCAGAATCTCCTGCTTAAGGCCGGTTTTTCAGTTATCTTTAAGGCACGGCTGCACGCCTCCCCTGGGTTTGCCGTCTCTCCTCTCCGCCAACTGCCCGCCCCCGCCTTATCCCTCCCTGCCATAAAGCTTTCCGCAATGGAATGCCGTACTCTGCCCTGCCTCCCGAGCCGGAAAGCTCCTGATTCAGAGCCGGAAACAGTCTGGAAGGGATAAAGTAAGGAAAGACGAATGAGACAGAATTAGTAGGATAGGAAGGAACAGGGGCGGTGAATACGCCGGAGAAGACTATATATAAGGAAGGAACTAAAAAGCAGAAGGATAATGAAAACAGTAATGCCCCCTTATTCCGGGGCTCCGGAAGCCTTTTAAAGGCTCTCTCGGAAAAACCCGGTGTTAACGCTGCTCCCGCTTCCGGAAAAAGCTGTCAAGCCGGTGAATGCTTCTCAGAAGACCGAGATACCGGGAACGATCCTCATGATAGAACTCGTAGGCATACGGGAATATCTCAGCCTTTTCCGGAAGCTTTCCTGATGCGGCCATAAGAGCCCGAAGCTTCCTTATTAATACATAGCGCAGCCATTCATGAAGCTCCATGGTATCCAGAAAAAACGGGCTGGCGCTTTCAAAAGCCTTGGCTTCCGGCTCCGGAACATCCCAAAGGCCCAGCTTTGCGAGTTCGGTTTCCATTTCTGCTAGAATAGCTTCCAGTTCCTTATAATCGGACATTTCTGTTACCTCACCTGTTACCCATTACTCTATGACAACTACTGACAGCAATCTTGAACTCGCGCTTTCCGCCTGCGCGGATCTCGCAGCCAGCGGCAGAAATATTACTACAGCTGCCGTAAAATTCCACATTCCGGGCGGAATTCCCCTGCCTGATGCCGCAAGAGGCGTAATCACATGGCGTAAAATGCCGGATGATGAAAAAGAGAAGCTCATGGAGGAACGCCGGAGACTTAACAGCGGGAATAAAGAGACAGCGCCGGACGCAGATCCGGTCGCCCGGGACAAGATAAGAACGATATCAGATGACGCCTTCCTTAATATGTCCCCTGACAACAGAATGCTCTATCTTAAGAGACTTCTTGAGGAAATCCTGCGGGAAAAGCGCCGTTCTGACAGATGATAAGAGAACCCGCCGGCCAGCCAATGATTACAGCAGCAGGCTGATCATAAGCGAGAGCTCCGGCTGACGCCGGGAACCTGAATGCAATTGAAAAGACCCCTGCGGGATTAACGGCAGGGGTCTTTTAAATCAGAATTCCATATATTCCTGGCTGGAATACGGGTCAAAATCAGGATTGATTTCCCGAAGAGCCTTGAGAAGCTGGAACTTCCTTCTGATGGCTTCGATTTCACGCCAGCGGCTCTTTTTTCTCTTTCTGGAGCCTGAAACGGATTCATCATCTTCAAACACGCCGGACACAGCTTCATTGCTCTCTGCAAGCTCAGCGGTACGGGCCTTCGCAGCACGGTTAATTCTGGTTGCCATAAAGCCTCCTCAAACCTGAGTTCTCCCTGCATTATCCAAATCCTTGCGTAATATGCCACCTGACAATTGCCAGAGTACCGGGCCATTCACATTTACATTCATGCAAATTGGTCATTATTTAAGCAATCTCCCATTTTCAGGAGATTTACGGCAAAAACGGCATGGAAAATGTATTAGATGGCAGCGGAGATAGTGCCAAAAAGGCAACGGAACCGATAAGCGAAAGCAAAATAGAGCAGAAAGGGCCGGGGCTCCGGGAGGTTCTGAACGGGATTGCGGCAGGCTCATCCGGCCGCAGGAGACCGGAATAAAAAAGAAAAACGCCGGAGCAAGTTTTAGGAATCTTTGACAGCAGCTTCCGGCTCTCCGGACTCCCTTTGTTCCCTCTCATCAGTGTTCTGCTCGGCTATTCCCTGATCAGCTATTCCCTGTTCACCCTTCACCTGATCCCCGGGTTCCTGTAATTCTTCCTGAAAATATCCTTCCAGAATATACACCGCAGACAGGGCATCTACCGCCCCCTTGCCCAGAGCCCGATAGCCGCCGGCATCAAAAAGCTCCGCCCGGGCTTCCTTGGTAGTCAGACGTTCATCCTTGAAGAACACCGGGAGGCGATACCTGTCCGCCAGACGATTGCCGAACTTCCGGGCCCGGTAGGTCAGATCCTGATATGTACCGTCCATATTAAGGGGGAGTCCCACCACGACATAGTCGGGCTGCCACTCCCGGAAAACACGATCCAGGCTGTCGCTGTCGGGAATGCCGTCCCGGGCCCGCACGGCCGTAACCGGAGAAGCCTTTCCGGTAATTTCGTTTCCGGAGGCGACTCCGATGCTTTTCACCCCGAAATCAAAGGCCAGCGCCGAACGCTGCCCCTTAGGCTTTCTTTTCATGAATTATTCCCCCCACCCTTCAGGCTTATAGGCGCCCAGACTGTTGATGCGGCGATTCCGCCCCGGCACCTTGTAGGGGAAAATCAAAGAGTAATTCTTAATGGACTCCCAGCAGAATTTTCCTACAAGTCTCTCCAGCACTTGCGGATTGGCATTGGAGATGATAATGGTGTTCTTGCCGTTGTTCTTCCTGGAGCGAAGCATCATCCCCAGATCCCGCATCTGAGCCTCGGAAAGCTTGGTATTATCCACGGCAATCTCGTCAATCACCAGAAGATCCACGGTCTGAAGCATTTCCAGATAATTATAGTATTCCCTTTCGTTGTCCCGGAGCATCTGCATTCTGTTATAGATGGTATACCACTGCCGGAATTCCACCTGCACCAGATATTCCTGCATGAGCTTGTGGGCAATGGCTCCGGCCAGCATGGACTTTCCCACGCCGAACTCGCCGTAAAGCCACAGAAGAGTGCCGGGGGTGAAACGGTATTTTACGCCCTGAGGGTCTTTAATCACGAGTCCGGCTTCCGCCTTCCGAAAATCCTGAATCCAGTTATGGCAGAATTCGATAACCTTGCTGTAGGCCGGATCGCCATCATCATTAATATTCTCGAACTTCCAGTAATCGCTGATTTCGCAGTTCTGCATCAGGCTTTCCAGCTTTTTGCGGTACCGCTCGTTTTCCATGCGGGTGATATCTTCCTTGAGATGCTTCTGATAATCATCCTGGATTTCCTGATAGGAACGGATTTTTTTCCCGGTGGCCTGTTCCACGCGGGCGGCCAGATCATCAAAGCCGTCCGGGCTGAACACCCGGGTAATGCTTTCCGGCTCCTTCCGGTCAGGTCTGCCTGCGGAAGTCCCGGGATCCCCGCTTTCTTTTGCGAAACTGCCGTCTTCCGAAGATGCTCCGTTTCCGGATCTGTCCGGCAGCGTCCGGGCGCTGTTTCCCAGGAGAATCTGCCGCAGAAAAGACTCGGCGTCCTTCCTGAGTTCAGGATCTGACATTACTGCATGATTATGGTCATTATTGCCGTCGGACATCGCAAACTCCGTCTCAGAACTGAAAACCTTCATTAATTATAACCTAAAGAGCGCCGGGGGCAGCCACCGCCGGAAGCTCCGGAATTTTCGCCAGGAGAGGGTTTGCGTCTCATGGTTCAGTTCCGCCCTTCTTTGCTGCTCGCTGTCTGGAGCTCTGCCTGTTTTCCTGGTCATCATTTACGAAAATTTTCACAAAACCAATGTAACACATTTGCATAATTACATTAATTCCGGTAGCCTAAAGATACCCTAACCATAGCTGACAAAGGGGGTGTTATGGCTACCATAAAAGATGTCGCAAAGCGCGCCGGAGTTTCCGTGGCCACGGTGTCCCGGGTGATCAACAACTCCAGCAGAGTAACTCCGGAAACCCGGGAAGCGGTAACCAAAGCTCAGGACGAGCTTAATTACCATCCCAATATTTCCTCCAAAATCGCCTTAAGACAGGATTCTGACATTATCGGCATGATGATCGCCGATCACTCTGATCCGTATTTCGGGCAGATGGTGAAGGTGGTGGATCAGCTGGCCACCAAGGAAGGCATGTCCCTCATAGTGAATGCCGGCTACCGCGATGCGGACAGAGAACGGCAGTGCATTGACGAGCTCATCCAGAAAAGATGCCGCATCATCATCGCTCATTCCATGAATTTGCGGGATGATATCCTGATTCGGTACATGGCTAATCAGAAATCCATGATACTCATCAACAGAAATCTCCGGGGCTTTCCGGATCGCTGCGTTTATCTTGACGATGAAGGCGGCGCCTATCTCGCCGTGAAGCACCTTATCCAGAACGGCCACACCAAAATCGCCTATATCAGATCCAGTCATCAGGTAGACGATGCCGAACAGCGGTTCCGCGGCTACGTCAGAGCTCTGGAGGAGGCCGGCATCACCTTCAACCCGGCTCTGGTGGTCAGCGAGGAACCTACCCCGCAGGGCGGCGAACAGGGTGCCGAAACCCTGCTGGGGCTCAGTCAGCATTTTACGGCCATTGCCTGCTACAACGACATGCAGGCGGCCGGAGCCATGGCCATTCTCAGCGACAATGACATCCGCATTCCGGAAAATGTCTCCATTATCGGTTTTGACAATACGGCCATAAGCCGCTACCTTCATCCCCGGCTTACCACCATTATGAACCCCGTAAGCGCCATGGCCATTTCCGCCTTCTCCATCGGACTGGCCATTGTCAAGGGCGAGGATGCCTCAGTGCACTCCCGGGTGTTTACCCCCACCCTGATTAAAAGGTTTTCGGTACGGGATCTCCGTTCCTTCTAAGCAGGGAAGAGCCGATAATAGCCGGAAATGTCCGGAGATTTACGCCGTAAATTTGCAGGTACTGAATAACAATGGCTGAAGACACGCAGAACAAGGGATCCGGCGCTGCCGGATCCTCTTATCACAGCAAAGCGCAGGAGCACCCCCATCTCATATGGCAGATGTTCCTGCCCCAGTACTGGAAGGACTGGTTTTTAATGCTTCTGGTACGTTTCATTATTCTTTTTCCCTATCCGCTTTTCATGAAGTTCGGCCGCATGCTGGGCATTCTGTGCATGCATATTCTTAAAAGAAGAAAAAAGATCACCGAACAGAATTTCCGTCTGGCGCTGCCCGAGCTCAGCGATGCCGAGGTAGCGGAGCTTACCCGAGAGCATTTTGCCAACTGCGGCATGGGGATATTCGAAACTGCCATGGCCTGGTACTGGCCGGAAAAGAGACTCAAAAAACTGGTGCATATCGATCCCGATCAGGAAAAGAAGGCACAGGAGATTGCCAAAAGCGGTAAGGGCATCGTGGTGCTCACCTGTCATTTTGTCACCCTGGAGCTCATGGCCCGGATCTACGGCTCCTATATTAAAAAGGGAGTTGGCGTCTACCGTCCCAATGACAACATCGTTATCGAGTACCTGCAGGTAAAGGGCCGCACCCGCTCCAACCTTTATCTGGTGGACAGAAGAAAAATCAAGCCCATTATCAAGGCGCTCATGCAGGGCCTCCCCATCTGGTATGCCCCGGATCAGGACTACGGAAGGAGAGCCGCGGTGTTTGTGCCCTTCTTCGGGGTCAAGGATGCCGCCACGGTAACCGGCACCTCCGGTTTTGCCCGGGTAAAAAACACCGTGGTGCAGCCCTCATACACTATCCGGCTCCCAGATTATCAGGGCTACAAACTGGTAATTGACGATATTCTGGAGGATTTTCCGGGGGGTGATGAGACCGCGGACGCCGCAAGATGCAACAAAATCATCGAAGGCATGATAAAGCAGGCTCTCCCCCAGTATATGTGGGTGCATCGCCGCTTTAAAACCACCCCGAATCCGGAGGATCCCTCCCGGTATCATGACATTTAGGCGCGGCCGGAGCTCAGCTCCGGCATGCTCTCCGGTCTTTTCTCAGGCGCTCTTTCCTGAGCTTTCCCCCATGATTCTTTTCCAGATGACCGCCACATGCTCCCTTTCCGGAACAAGCTCCGTATCCGGCACAATTTTTGACTTCCCCAGAAGCGCCTGCCGGTTATAACGGTTTCTGATGGCCAGATAGGCCTCCTTGAGATAATTGCCGTCCTCCGCGGATAACAGATTCAGCCGGACGCATTCCTCAAAGATTCTGATATTATCAGTCCAGAGCTCCATTTTAGGATACTGGGGCGCATAGGCCAGCACCAGGTACTGGGCGGTAAATTCCACATCCGTCATGCCGCCGGAGCTGTGCTTAAGGTCAAAGAAGCCCGGCCGGGCCCGGTTCAGGTTCTGGGACATCTTAAGACGCATGGCGGCGACTTCTTTTCTGAGAAAATCCGGATCCCGGGGCTTTCTCAGGAATCTGTCCCGGATCCGGCCGAATTCCTTGATCATTCTCTCCGGCCCCAGCACGGCCCGGGCCCGCACCAGAGCCTGAATCTCCCAGGTCCAGGCCCGCTTTTCCAGATAGTTTTCGTAGCCGTTAAGAGTGCAGACCAGGGGGCCGGATTCCCCCTCGGGCCGCAGTCTGGCATCCACGTCATAAAGAATTCCCGAGGACAGTCTGGTACTGAAAAGGTGCATGATGCGCTGGGCCAGCCGGCCGTAAAACATTCTGTCGGAAACCACCTGCTTTCCGCCGTAGGTCTCCCCGTCCAGAGAACTGTCAGACATGAACACCAGATCCAGGTCGCTGCCGTACCCCAGCTCGATGCCCCCCAGCTTGCCGTAGGCCACCACCATGAAACCGCGATCCCCCTTGATGCGGGCATTGCTGGGTTCGCCGTACTTGTCGGTAACCTGATTCCAGGCCAGATTCACCACCTCCTTAAGGATGGCCTGCGCCAGATAGGTGAGATAGTCGCTGACCTTCATCAGGGGCAAAGCTCCGGCCAGATCCGCCGCGCAGATCCTAAGGAGCTGAATCAGCTTAAACTGTCGCAGAGCCTCCATCTGCTGCTCCAGGTCATCATTTTCAATACGGAGCAGGAACTCCCGGAGCTCCTTGTCGTACTCCAGCGGGTTCACCGGCCGGTAAAGGTTTTCCGGAATCAGAAGCTCATCCAGAAGAATGGGATGCTCGGTAATCTGCTCGGAAATGAGCTCGCTTTCATGACAGAGCTTCAGCACCTGCTCCGCCACGCCGTTGTTTTCCAAGAGGAGCTGCATGTAGGTGGTGCGCTGACTGATGCACCAGATAAGACGGGAGATTCTTTTGAAGGTGGGGAGCGCATCTTCTTCAAACAGGGCCAGCTGCCCCAGAAAATACGGCATGAGCTTATTCAGGATTTCCCGGCCGTTAGGACCGATAATGCGGTTTTTGAGATCATTTTTGAGACTGATAATTTCCCGGGCCAGTCCCGGGATATCCGTCTTGTCCCGGAAGGTTTTCTCCAGAAGCTCCTCCATTTCATCAGGAGCCAGGGTGACCAGCCAGAGATCCATAAATACCGGATCCTCTTCGTCCTTCTCCTCCGCGGGCTCGGTAATTATGGCGGAAAACTCCCGGTGCACCGCCTGCATCACCTCCCGAAGCTTGTCGGTAAAGGCTTCATAGGTATCAAAGCCCATAGTGAGATGAAGCCGGGCCTGA
>NZ_JBGVBR010000388.1:0-6192 GCF_045225735.1 Succinimonas sp.
TTGAACATAGTTGGTGATGAGTTTCACCCTGATTGGAACTACACAATCAGCCCGAAGTTGTAAAGTTTATTTATGCACAGATCCTTAAGCTGCAGGTTCTTGGCTTTCATAAGCTGTTTTTCGGCCTGCTCCGTAAGCTTCTTAAAGTATTCCCAGACTTCAATGGATCCGTAGGCTTCAAAGAAGTTTTCCTGAATAAATGCGAGTTCACCGGCAGCATAATTCCGGGCCTCGAATGCCGGCTTTCTTAAGAAGGCGCCCTCTTCCTTGTTCAAAAGCTCCAGAGCGTTCACAATCGCAAAATCCCCCAGCTCATCAGGCTCTTCGGGCTCCTCCTTTTGAACATAGCGGGATCTGGCCACATAGAATTCGTTTATCACGGGAGCTCCGGTTGTGTTGGGCACCGTGCCGTGACAGAAAAACCAGACCTCGTCCTCCGGGACTTCCGGAGTGGAAACAGCCAGAGCTTTTTCCCGGCCGATAAGAGAATCAAAAAGGGAGATGTAGTAGTTCATCACCGGGTGCTGGGCGTAAAGAACATTAAGCTCTGACCACTTATGATCATCGAGAGTTGAGTTCCTGGCTCTTGTAATGGCATCCTTAAGATCGTCAATGTCGGAAGAAAACTTCATGATCCCTTCTTTGGGAACGCATTCCCCGGGGAGGAAATCCGTAACGCATTCTCTCAGGGATTCGCTCTTCTGAATATCGATCCTGACTATCTTTTCCCGGTCGTAGACCGTCTTTTCCCCTTCCGCAAGACCACCTTCATCAGGAGAATAGTTATTAAGCTGCTCGAAGAGGTCTTTGTAGAATCTGAAGGTATTCTCCCGTTCGCTGCCCTTCCCGTCGTAAAAGGACAGTCTGCGGCTGGGTTTCTGTAATGACTTCCGGGCCGGCTGGTCTGCAGCAAAAAGTCCTGAAGGATCCGTCAAAGACGCATTGTCATCCCCGTCGGCACCTTCGTCTTCACCGCCTCCGGCCAGCAGGAACTCAACAAAGTCATCCTGAGCATCCGCGCTTTCGGCAGGATGCTCCAGAAAGCCTTCATCCTCTTCAGCTACAGCCTTAAAGGTTCTTTCCTCCTCCTTCCGGGCATCATAGAGGGACATTACGGCACTGGCTTCTCCGTGGAGGGTTTTATGAACCTCGTCCTCCTTGCTGATAAGCCGGCTGATGATTCTGAGATCCGTCATCTGATCTTCCGGAACAGAGAGCCCCTCCCTGTTACTCTCTGCGTTCTCTCTGTTCTTGTTGTCCTTGTTATTATTGTGTGATTCTGAAAGTTTCTCATTGTCCATCTGCTGATCAGAGGTACGGGCAATGAGGTAGTAGATCTCGGGAGATTCCTTCTGGCCGTAACGGTCAATGCGGCCGTTACGCTGATCCAGCGTTATCAATGACCAGGGAATGTCATAGTTGAACATGATGTGGCAGAAGAAGTGCAGGTTAATGCCCACCGCTCCGGCATCCGTGGTGATGAGCATGCGGATGGAACTCTTTTCCAAACTGAAGTTTTCTACCAGGCTTTGCGCCTCAGTATCCGTCATCTTGCCGGAAAATATCTTAACAATGCGGTTCCTGTTCCCCGGACTGTAAACAGCGGCGGCATTGTTATCATTGTCCGCGCCTGCTTTTTTACGGCCGCGTCCCTTTGTTTTTGCAGTCTTTCCGGTAACGGCATCATCTGCAGCCGGGGATGCGAAAACAGTCTCCGCCTCATCATCAAGTCCGAAATCCGCAATAATGGCATCCCTGAGATATTTTAGAGTTTCTTCTCTTTCGGTAAACACCACGATGCGGGGAGACTTGGCATCCCCTTTCCAGCCGATTCGGCGCAGCTCGGCAAGGAAACGCTGGTAGCGGGTATCGTTTGCTCTGCCGGATAAGGAGGACTCACTGTCCAAAGTGGCTCTCAGATCTTCAAGATCCCGGATTTCCTGTCTGAGATCAGTGTCGTCATTGCCGCCGGAGGACAGCTTTTCATTAAGCCTTTTGAGACGGTTTTTAATGGTTTCGCAGGCGGCTACAGGAGACGACAGAAATGATTTAAACAGGGTTACCGGGAAAAGCTGGGTACTATCCCGGCTCTTGCCGCTTCCGCTATCGCTCCACCCCTTAAGCACCAGGGATTTAAGCTTCTGCTGAAGATGAAGAAACATTATTTCATCCTGGTTGAGCCGGAACTCCAGGGGGATGATTTTTCTTTCCCGGAACTGCTCTCCGGCCTCTTTCCCGACATCCTGCTTGGATCTTCTGACAAAGTACGATCTCCAAAGATCCAGAAGCTCCTGATAGACCTTCTTCTGCTCTTCATCCTTGTTGTCTATCTGATAGTCCCATCCCACAGGCACCAGGGAGGGTTCCAGCATTCTCATAATGCCGGCAAAGGATTCCGGTTTGCCGTTATGCGGGGTGGCGGAGGCAAAGATCAGGCTGTCGCAATGGTCAGACAACAGCTTAACAAGTTCGCCTCTTTGGGTAGTGGCATTAGCAGCGGTATGAATCTCATCCACCACCACTATGTCCCAGTGGGTATTCTCAAGATAGCTCTTGAACTTGACATCGTTTTTTAAGGTGTCGATGGAAATGATGACCCGGTCAACGTAATTGAAGGGATTGGCGCCGATGGGTACCTGCTGCCGGATGCGTTCCACTCCGAGAGAATCCAGTCTGGTAAGGGGGATGGCAAAACGATTCCAGATGTCCTCCTGAAACTGGGTAAGGATGGATTTCATGGTGCAAACCAGAATGCGCTGCCCCCGGCCCCGGTGGATCATTTCCGCGAGAATGATGCCGATTTCCACGGTCTTGCCCAGACCCACCGCATCGGCTAACAGAAATCTGGGCCGGGGCAGCTTCAGGATCTTGTAGAAAGGTTCATACTGATAGGGAAGGCAGTCAGCGGCGCAGCGGTCTGCCACAAAAACCTGGGCATTGCCGCCGGAATCCGTTTCTAGGGAATTATCAGCAGTATTTTCAGGATCATAGTCGTCAAAGTAGCCGTAACTGCCTCTGACGGCATTCTCAAGAAACACAATGGTCTTTCTGGCATTGGCGGAATTATCTTCCACGAATACTGTGTTTTTGGGCTCCAGTTTCTTGATTTCACCGGGAGATTCTAAATCCGTACGAAAAATAAAGGTATGTCCCCGCGTCAGCTCTGAAACTCCCATGGCAGTTATTTTATAAGAGTTGTCATCTCCCAGCGTTTCGGCCTTCTGAACAATAAACTCTTCGCCTCTTACAATAATGTGTTCGCCAACTGACGTCGTAAATTTGTTAACCATAACGAATTCTCAAAATAAAAATCTATCTTAATTCCTATCAGCCATATCTTGGATCGAGAAAAAATTTCAAAATATTAAACAATTAAAATCAATCTAAACAATTTAACAGTGTTTATTAATCACCTATAAAGCTTAATTTTGCAGTTTAAACTGATATCCACATAACAGGACGTACGCCAATATTAGAGTCCTTCATATGAACGTTATGCGTTATAGTACCATCTTCATTTATTATGGAAGCGTATGAATTAAAATTTATCAGTTCTTTATCCAGAATTAGATAATTTTTATGATTTCGGTGATCATAACCAAGTATAGTAGATTTTTCCTTTATCGGGTATCTCAACCACCATTTACAATTACTATCATTATGCATTATATGTTTGCACATTTTAACATCATTATTTTTAAGGAATTTCTCCACTTCCTTTGCAGAAAAACAAAAAACACGATCCTTAACTAAATTTTCAATAAAAAACCATAGTGTAATAACAATTGCATGAATAAAGACTATCACAGGATACATAACAAGCCAATAGACAATCAAAAATAAAATCGCAACCATATACGGAATTAATAAAAATATTACTACAGCAAATTCATCACTCGGAGATAATTCCTTGTTAACAGCTCGGAACGAATTTTTAACTCCAACAAAATAATACCTAAAATCGTTTTTAATCTTAAAAAGAAAATATGAGATAAAATCATCATACACTCTGGTTTTTAAAATCTTATCCTGTTCCTGTTTAGAAAAGCAAAAATTAAAAAATGTATCATTGAGATATTCCCTTAAATAACTGCTTCTCCACAACGAATAATTATCGTATTTGCCACAACTTAACGCATAACGGCTTATAATTAATAATTTACTTCCCTCTTTTTTGAGCACAAGCCATTCTATGGGTTTTACACCACCATAATTGCCAAATTTTATATACGAACCTACAGGTGTTACTGACACAAAATCTTCTTTAATTCTCGTTAGCATGTCCTTATATTTATTTTCAGGCACTAACGATATCATTCTTTCCAAATCCCCTAAAAACATTGACAAGAAATCAATATATTTATCAATATTCTTTCTTCTCAGCAGAATCATTCCTTGATAAAATTTTTCAGGATTCTCAAACACTCTGCCATGAAGAGCAATTTTTCTGTTTTTTGACAAAGAATAACCCAATATCAAACAAATATCAACGTCTGTATATTTAGCATTATCATTTATTATAATTTTTCTTAAATTGTTTACAAACCTGATTACATCATCACTTTCAGCGACACTGGCAGAATTTTTTAAAACTTCATTTATTATCAGAAGATTAAGCCATTGGCAAAAAGGCGAGCTTTCTTCTTTAGAATTACTATCTTTAACTAAAAGTTCTATCCCTTCATCAACAGCTTTGTCTGCTAACTCATGTAAATCTGCATAAACAATCCTATTACAGTATATTGCCTTGAAAGAAGGCAACAGCTGGTAAATAAGCTTGTTAAAAGTACAGATATTTGAATTTTCGTTATCAGTCAGCTTATTCTCGTAATCCTGACAAATGTTACATTTATTTTTATCAAAAGAGGAATAATGATGAGACAGAATCCCTCGTCCTAAATCCCGTATTCCTTCCTTGGGATTTTTAAGCATTTCAGTAAACAGATGAAGTTCATCAGTATAGGTTACACCTTTAAATAAATACGGGATAAATGTTACTGTTTTATTAACCTCTGTTCCCGGCAGAGGCGGCGTTTCCCCATTTAGCCATTTCTTAACTTCACTATAGCCCCAGCGTCTATTGGGGTTATCCTTTTCGTTACGGTGTGAGATATCCTTGCAGGTAAGCCCCAGAACCAGATTTTTAAGGTCTTCAGGGAAGTTTGCCGGAAACTCGATTTTACTCACGGAGGCTAATCTAGCCGTCTCTTCCGGAGACAGCCCGGGGTTCTGAAATGGGGTAAAGCCGGTAAAGAGTTCAAATACGGTGATGCCAAGAGCATAGTAGTCGGTTTCCCGGTGGAATATCCCCTGCAGGGCCTCCGGAGCAGCATAAAAGGGAGTCATGCCCGTCTGGGTTACCACAAAGGTGTTATTCCCAGCATCTGAACTGATACCGAAGTCGATAAGAACAATATGCTCCCCGGCATCATCGGGAATCAAATTAGCAGGCTTGAGATCCTTGTGCAGGATCCCGGCATCATGCACAGCTTTCAGGCCTTCGATTATAGACGGGATAATGAGAGACTTCAGTTCTTCTTCGGAGAAACGGGTACCCCCGGCCAGGAGTTCCGATAACGCTGACATCTCGTAATACGGACGCACCACATACTGATGCCCCTGATATTCGCCATATCCTTCCACCGGGGCCACAAAGGGACTCTTAACGGTTTTCAGCTTTTCCAGCACATCATGCTTTACGGCATTTTCCCGGCGGTAGTATTTGAGGAGATGCTTCTTTCCCGAATGAATGCCATTTTCGGAACAGAGGTAGATATCCGCCTCCCCGGAAACAATGTCCAGTCTGGCATCAACATGGAATTCATCAAGAGTCAGCCCTGTAATATCCGGAAGTCTCTGAACACTGTTTATCTGGGTCTTTTTGAACTTGCCAGACAGTGATGAATTTACTCTGGTTTCAGACATGCGGAGTCTCCCCGGAAAATGCAGCCCCGTACAGTAAACAAAATCAGCATAACTTTGTCAAAATCCCCGTCACAAAATAATTACCATGCTAACAAAAAACAGTCTTCACCTTATGGGGCTGTGCTCTCTTCCTCATTATGAAACCTGCTAATCTTATGGTATGCCGTGGATGGCAGGGATCCGGAATACTATTGCGAATTTCTGGTCAGACAAGGGGGCATGAGCCGCACCGGATCGGAAGATGGAAGATAAATCACTGTCTGCTGC
>NZ_JBGVBR010000389.1:0-32357 GCF_045225735.1 Succinimonas sp.
GAGGTTGAGATTTTCAGAGAAACTAAATTTTGCAGACGTTGTCTGCAAAATTGGAGCGGAAGGCGAATCTGACAGTGATTCCGCAGCGGAAACTTGGCATAATGTCTCTGCTTATATCTTACTCAGGAACTGTTTGGGAGCAAAACTGCCTGTGGCTTCCGATCAGGCAGGGGAGATCAGATTTTCATTTGAATGCGTGAAAGATCAACTGAAAAGGAGTTTCGGATGGAAGAGACTATTGAAGTGGCTAATGAATTGGATTCGACTTGCGGAATTTCTGACGAGGAGCTTACAGAGCGGTTTAAGGCATCTATCAGAATAGATGATGAAATCAGAAAAATAAAGGGACTTCCTGTAGCCAGATATGACGATGAGTTAAAAAAAGCATACCTTGAATATCCAGATGGGAGGCGCAAGTATGTCGGAGACACTCGCAACACGACTTCCTGAGGTTATGGTATTTGCAGGCCCAAATGGCAGTGGCAAAACAACAATTACAAAGATGGCAAAGACGGTTGGAGAATATGTCAACGCTGATGATATAAAAAGGGCTACGCTATGTACAGATCTTGAAGCGGCAGAAAAGGCTGAAGAACTTCGCGAGAAAATGATTTCTGAAAAGAAGGACTTTACATTTGAAACGGTATTGTCCACAGACAGAAATCTCCTGCTTTTGAGGAGAGCTGTCAAAGACTCCTGATTTTGTCCCTTTTTTGTTCACCAGGTTTGTCCCATATTTCTTCAATGCTGCTCACTGAGTTTGTCTCGCCGTTACACCTGTAATTTTCCATTACAGGTGTAATTTGGAATGTTACACCTGTAAGCCTATACCAGCCAAATTCCGGCATCACTGGCGATGAAACTACCAGAAGCACTGAATTTCATGGTAGCAGGACAGTTGCTGCTGATGTTTGAGATGAATGAAGGAGGCGCGATCTCAGAATGACTATGGAGAGGCGTGAGAGTTTTGTTTCCGGAATTTCCTGATTGCCTTTTCCGATTAATCCTGATCCCCTGCCAGGGGACGGGCGGGATGATTAGCTTACTTCGGCTCCGGGATGTCTGTTTTACGAGAATGATGATATGCGAATGAGAGAACTGCGAGCGCGGGCCCGCAGTATTGCAATGATGTTTCAGATTTATTAGCCTGACGGCAGCTCTGCAGCGGCTGGTGTATTTGTGAGATGAATCTTAATCCGAAATCGGCTTGTGCAGCTCATTGTATCTCGACAAACTTTGAATCAGCATCTTTGTCTCAGCCAGAATTTTTGTCATGGAATCTTTGAAGGCGCAAATAAGCCGGTCAATCTCAGGCCTGTCATTTTCGGAATTCTGGGAGCAGTATGCGGCAAAAGGCATCACTAACCGTTGTATTTTGCTGTACCGCTCGCTGTACTGCCTTATCTGAGTCCGCAGAGCACCGATCAGGTATTCAAGATCCGATATTCTGCCGCCGCCCATACAGCATGTCTCTTCAAGATCTTCAACCTGATCTTTTAGCTCGCTGATCTCCTTTTTAAGGCCGGCAATCTGATTCTTTAATTTTTTTTCGTTGTCGAGTTCTGCTCCGGATCTGCAGATGGCATAGTTATCATAAAGATCCTGATATTCATCATCAAGATTCTGATACTCCTCAGAAAGAATCTGATAGTCATCGTAAACATCCCGGCATATATCAGAAAGAACCTTATATTCCTCGGAAAGAATCTGATAGTCCTCGTAAAGATCCTGATATTTCCTGTCAGACAGATTGTCAGTATCAGTCATGCTGATTTCCTCCTTGTTGATAGTGATTATTCCACGCCGGTGCAGGGAATGGCTATGAATGGCCGGTTTCCGGCAGGCCGGAATTCGGCGTGTCAGAATCCCGGAGAGCATCTGCGAAGCCGGCGGTGACGTTCCGCTGATTCAGATTCAGGATGCTTTTTACCATTTCCATGATCTGTTCATTGGTTCTCCTGACGCTGTCGGCAGTTCCCCTGGCTTCTCCCAGCTGAAGGTTATTTTTCTTAATGAGCTCTCCGTCCAGCCTTGATTGCTCCCGCAGCGCGTCAATTTCCTTGCAGAGCTCATCCCGGTTTTCATTGAGGATGGCTATTTCCGCATTGAGATCCCTGATTTTCTTTTCATACACCTTTTTCATTTCGCCCCTGGCAAGCTCCCATAAATCCTGAACGGTCCTCGATGCTGACTCGGCAAGAATCACCGCAGCCTCGGATTTTTCCGGATCAGCCGAAGGTTCCGCCTCCCGGCGAAGCTCATTCAGCCATTTGGAGATGGTTGAGTAACTGCCTTTGTTGCCAAGAACCTTGCGGATTTCCGCGATGGTCGGTTTCCTGTTTTGCAGTTTAAGACTGCTTACGGCATTCCTTACCATGTCTCTGGTAACGTAACTCTGATTGCCGCTGTCCGAAGCGGCGGCTGCCGGAACCGCACCGGTGCCGGATGCGGCGGTTTCTGAAGTCTGTTCCATTTCTCTTCCTCCGTTTAAAGCAGATGAAGAGGTCACAGTTCATCTGCTCTGATTTCATGTTCCTGATTTTCGGTTACAGCAGGACGCATCTGGGCAGTTCATTTTTTATGGCGCTGTCCACAATGTCCCGGGTTACAAGCTCCGTTCCCTGCGATGCCGCATACAGCAGAGAGTGGGTGCAGATCTTGTTGATCAGCCTTGGCACGCCCTGGGATTTTCTGCTGATTTCCTCTATGGCTTCCGAGGAGAATATCTGCTCTTTGGCCCCGGCATATGTCAGATGAGAGGCGATATACATTCCGACCTGATTGTCAGTCAGAGCCGTCATCCGGCATATCATGTCTATGCGCTGCGATATGGCCATGTTTTCCTCCCGTTCCAGCACCTGCCAGAGTTCATTTTGTCCGGCAAGAATGAGGCACAGCGGATTGCCGGCGTCAAATTTGCAGTTCAGCAGAAACCTTATTTCCTGAAGCGTCCGATGGTTTATCAGATGAGCCTCATCGATAATCATAACCACGTTTTTATGCTTGACGGCAGTCAGAGAGAACAGCGCTTCATGGAACTGCTTCTTAGCGTCGTTGGCGTAAAACCTCGGATCAATCCCCATCTGATTCAGAGGAATGGAGTACAGCCACCTGGGCGACAGATTGCTCTGAGATATGTAAAGAACCTCATAGGATTCGGGGGACAGTCCATTGCTGAAGGCCCGGAGGACAGTGCTCTTGCCAACCCCCACAATGCCCGTGAGCACGGCGAACATCTGGTTGCCGGCGACGTAGTTTAAGCGGTTCAGCGTGTCAGTAAACTGCTCCGGCTTGCTGAGATACTCAATCCCGATGTTCGGTGTAAACGGCACCCGGATCATTCCGAACTTCTTTAAAAATCCAATGTTATCGCTCATGTCTGCTCCTTATTTGCCCTGCGTTTCATCCATGCTGAGGAAGGGGGAATGGTTATTCCCCATCCCGCGTTCCACTTTCTTGCCGTTCCCTGCCGGCGGATCCTGTTCCGGCTGCTGATCTGAACTCTCCTGAGAAACAGACTGCGGCGTATTTGCAGACGCTTTAGCCGTCTGTCCCCGGGTGAAAGGGGCCAGAGCATTTTCGATTTCCTTTTCCAGAGCATCATCAATAACGCGGCCCTGAGCTCTGGCCTGTTCCCTCAGCAGGGATTTGAGATAGGAGATATCACGCGTCTTTTCATCCCGGCCGGATTGCTTCTTTTTTCTGGCCGGGGCATGCTCCGGCATTATCCGCTCGTAAATCCTCTGGGTTTTGTAATTCGCAAGAATCTGCTCAACCGTGCCGTCGGGATTGATCAGCACTTCCGCCGTGGAAAACGGCGGCGAAACGTCAACATTCACCTCGTAATTTTTTTTGTTAATGCTTATGGTGCCTTCACTGGATACGTTTCTGGATTCAGAGGCCTTAAAAACGTAGTTAATCGTTTCTTCATCAGCTGTTTCATGTTTCACGAAATGCCTGTTCCAGTACTCCTCCGGAGACAGATGCTCATCTCCTTCTTTAAGAGTGCTGTGGGGAGCGAGGTTGTGCTGATCTACCCAGGCGGCAACCAGCTTTTTAAATGTTTCAAATTTGATCCCCCCCTTTATTGCGAGAATCTGATTTTCCAGATCGTTAAGCTTGCCGTTAACTCTCTCGACAACGCCTTTTTGGTACCCGGCATAAGGATCGCATCGTATGATGTTTATATTAAGGATTTTGCACGCCCGCATTACAATCTTCGATTTATATGCGGCGCCATTGTCCAAATGAAGGTTTTTGGGGATGCCGATTTCAGAAACAATCTGCTTAAGGCAGTCGGTTACGATGTGAGTCCTCTGATCAAGTCCCACCTTGTAGGAAATGATTTTTCTGGAACAGTTGTCAATGCAGATCTGAACATAGCCGGAACACGGGGCTCCGTTTTCATCGACGAAATGCCCCTTGGGAAATTCCTTGACATCGCACTGCACAATGTCAAGAATCGTTTTGCGGCGGTATCTCCGGAAGCATTTTCTGCCATCCATCTTTTCCTGAGCCAGCAGTTCCTTCTTGCCGTAATGATGCTCCTGCAGATGTCTCTGCAGAGTGGAACGCTTGATGATGCCCTTGCACTCGGGGTTTTCGCTTTCAAATGCGAAGATGATATTCTTCACCGGAATGCGCGGATCTGTCTGACGCATTGATATGGCTTTGCTGAGAACCTCGTCAAACCTGACATAGGTCTTCTTGATGGTCGAGCCTCCCTTATAATCAGGGATCAGGCCGTTGAAGCCCTTTGCCTTGTATGCCTGAACCCAGCGTCTGATCGTCTTCACTGACCGCTTATTGTCAATTGCAATTTGGGCGCAGGTTACCGCGCTGCTGCCCGAATTCAGCACCAGCGGAGAAATAATCTGAAGCCTATTGGCGGCTGTGTCCCTGTTTTTATCGATTTTTGCCATTTAAATCACCTCCGAAATCGGTTTTCGGGCTGCTTCTGCAAGCCGGTGATTACATCTTGGCAAACCCGCAATAGCGATAACCCAGATAGTATGTTGGGAATTTAGGAACAAACCGGGAAAGCAGCAGGCGGTTCATGAAATGCAGGTGGGTTATCCGGGCCACAAATTCCAGCCGTTTTTTGTACCTGCTCAAATCGGTGAAACCGGCAGCGGCGGTGCTGTTCCTGATGCGCCGCAGGAAGCTCCGGAAGAAACCTTCCTTTTCGGCCTTGAGTTTTGCTGCGGCCCTGCGTACCAGCTCTTCGAATTTCTCTGCGGTTTTCAAATCATCATATGAGGCGGTATCCTCATAAACAAAGGAAATGCAGAGCCACTGCCATACGGCTGCTCCGTCTGCGGGAAGAGGCGTCCTGTCTGATTTTTTTCTCAGGCGGTCTTTATTATCAGGGCGGGAATGAGAAAGGCAGCGGATATAGTTGCCGTAAGATGAAACGAAGAATTCTTTGAGGTCGATAACCTTCTGATCCTTCTGAATTAAAGCTTTGTCAGCATCGGGATAATCATTGTTTACGATTTGCCGTAACAGGGCAACGGTTTCGATAAAAAATGCGGGGTACCTTTTGAAAGGCATCAGGAAGTCAGGAAATACAACGTGCGTAACATTGCAGCCGATATATTCTACCTTTTTGCCTTTCTTTTTGGACTCCGCTTCAGATTTTGCCTGATCTCTTCTTACGCGGCATACGCAATAGGGATTCGAGCACTGGCACCGCTGCAGGAATAAAACATCCATCAGATTTGTGCCCGGGTTGAAAACCACTTTATGAGTATAACCGTAATGAGTGCAAAGGGCTCCGCAATATGAGCACACAAGAATGAATTCTGATTTAACCTTGTATTTGCGTATTACTCCAAGAGCTTCGTTTTCCCGAAGCTCGGCTATAATTTTCCCGATGCAGGTATCAGGATCCACAACCGGATCCGGTATGCAAATTAAGTGTCCCTGTGTTACAATAACCATGCTTTATGCAGGAGGGGCATCATGTGTTTGCAAGACATTGGGTGATGGCTCTCTTGGAGATCCTCTTTAATGTTTTCAAATTTTCTTTTTTGCATCGATCCGATGCCGAAATCCAAGACCAGAAATACGCAGTATTAAGCAAAATCGGAGATTCCTGATCCTTGCGGTGGTGGAAGGCTTTTTTTTCGGGCGGTTTTTGCCGGGGGTGGGGGCTAGCCCCCACCCAGGGCAAAGCTCCCGTCTAAAAACTACGGCCATACTGTCAATCACGTTCCCGGAACTTCCTCATTCCGGGCTACACCCAGCTACAGGGCCATTACACCCCGCAGGCCAAAGCTGGTGAGCAAGATAATAGCTTAGAGGGACAAAATCCGCGAGCAGAATTGGGACATATTACCTGGGCTTAGACAAGAGCTAAACAGCAGGGGTATTTTGTGCGTGGAATTTATGTGTTAACGTCCGATGTTGAGATAAATATTGCCAGAGTAGAAGCTCGTGAAGCGCTTGGCGGACATGGAGTGCCGGCAGAAAAAATCAGACAGCGTTACGAGCGGGCGCTAAAACTGATTCCTCAGCTTGTAGAAGTGTGTGATGTTTTTCATCTGTATGATAATACCAAAATGCCATTCAGGATTTTTAAGAAAAGGAAAGAGCGCTATTACAGATGGAGCAATAAATATTGGAGCGACACAGACATAGAGATGCTTACTGGAGTTCGAGATTATCCGGATTATTCATGACATTCTTCATCACGTGAGGATAAATTGGACTATGAGATGCTTATGCTATGAGATGCTTACGACTGTTGAAAAATAACATCTGCGACACATCTCACGATTAAAAAACGCAACTTTTGTGGCAAGTATGAGTGGGCAGGTGCTTCATACTCTGCTTCAGGCGCGAACTAAAATGAACACGCTTGCTTTGATCTGCGTTCTCCCCATGCCAGACGCCCATAACCAAGCCCCTTTAGCTATTAACCAGAAAGCACCAGAGGTGCTTTCATTCTTGATTACTATTCCTCGGAACTTTAACTTCCGTTCCTGCCTGTATGATTGCTCAGGCTGGCAATGTCCGGGAACTGCCGTAGTTCGGCGGGGGAGAATGTTAAGATTTTCAGGTAAACTCAATTTTGCAGACGGTGTCTGCAAAATTGAATGACAGAATCAGGATGACGGGATGGAAGCAGCGGAAAACCGGGAGATGCAACAACTCATAGCGGGTATCAAAAACAGCATCAAAGCAGCGCAGTATCAGGCTCTCCGGCAGGTAAATGAACAGCTGATAATGCTGTATTGGGATATCGGAAATGAGCTGAAGGCGCATGCTGCCTGCGGGAACAGGTTTATTGACACTCTGGCAAGGGAGATCAAATTTTCATATCCGGATGCAAAGGGGTTTTCAGCGCGAAACCTGCGTTACATGAAACGTTTTGCGGCAGAAATAACGGATCATAACTTTTTGCAGACGGTGTCTGCAAAATTGCCCTGGTCTCATAACCTTGCGCTGCTTGAAAAACTGAAAAGCATGGAATCTCGTTATTGGTACGGCGCAAAGACCATGGAGAACGGGTGGTCTCTCGCCGTATTGGAGCATCAGATAGCTGCCGGACTCATGGGTCGCGAGCAAGGCAGGAAACAGCAGAATTACGACCGGCTTCTTTCGAAGATTTCCCTGCCGGAGCCGCAAAGCGAGCTCGCGATCCAGACGATGGAGGATCCGTACATCTTTGATTTCGTGGCACTTGCTGAAAAAATCAAGAAACCCCAAACAAAAGATGATCTGATTAAGAACATCACGGATTTCTTATTGAAGAAGGGCTCAGGATTCGCATACATGGGTTATCGGTACCCATTAACCCCTGACTTTGATGAATACCCGTGGGGTATTTTGTTTTACAACACTTTCCTGCACTGTTATGTGGCGGCAGTCGTGGTCGCAGATGCGGCCTCTGATCTGAAAACCGGGCAGTTGATTCCGGAAGCTGCCGAAAAAATGAATCTCTGCCTCTCTCTTGCTGATGAAAAGCTGAAAACAGAGAGGGATAACCCCTCAATAGGTTTAATACTGCGCCGGGATAATAAGAACAAGACTGCGGCAGAATATGCGCTTAAGGATATGCAAAAACCTGCCGGAGTGTCAGAGTATCGCTTTACCCGGGAACTCCCGGAGGAGATTAAGCGAGTATTCCCGGAAGCAGATGAATGGGGAGAGTACATCGCGCTGGAACCTGCCAGATTATGAGATATGACATGTTCCGGGCGGGACTCCGTTTCATGTGTCAAAATCAGCGGATTTGCGAGGATAATAACCTTATGAATACAGACAGGGCGGGGAAAATGGAGTAGAATTAACTCAGTCTGAATAAACTGGCGCTGCGGGTCTTTTATTCTGCGGGGCTGGTTTGGTTTTTTCATTTTTACTCCGTTGAGGATCACACAATGTCTATTATCAAGATGGCTGACTTGGATCTGGCTGGCAAGCGGGTTCTGATTCGCGCAGATTTGAATGTACCTTTAAAGGATGGCAAGGTTGCTTCCGACAAGCGCATAACCGCTACTCTGCCCACCATTAAGCTTGCTCTGGAGAAGGGCGCCAAGGTTATGGTTACCTCCCATCTGGGCCGTCCTACCGAAGGCGAATACAACGAGGAATTCTCCCTTAAGCCTGTAGTTGATTACATGAAGGGACTTCTGGATGTTCCGGTACGTCTGGTAAAGGACTATCTTGATACTCCGGTTGAAGTAAACGAGAATGAAGTGGTAGTTCTGGAAAACTGCCGTTTCAACAAGGGCGAAAAGAAGAACGATGAAGCTCTGGCCAAGAAGTATGCCGCTCTCTGCGACGTATTCGTAATGGACGCCTTCGGCACCGCTCACCGCGCTCAGGGCACCACCTACGGCGCTGCCGAGTTCGCTCCCGTTGCCTGCGCCGGCCCGCTCCTCGCTGCCGAGCTTGATGCTCTGGGCAAGGCCATGGACAATCCTGCTCATCCGATGGTTGCCATTGTAGGCGGTTCCAAGGTTTCCACCAAGCTTACCGTGCTCCATTCCCTTTCCAAGATTGCTGACCTCCTGATTGTAGGCGGCGGCATTGCCAATACCTTCATCGCCGCTCAGGGCAACAAGGTAGGCAAGTCCCTTTACGAGAACGATCTCGTGGACGAAGCCACCAAGATCGCCAAGGAGACCAAGATTCCCGAGGTAGTTGACGTGGTTACCGGCAAGGAATTCAGCGAAAGCGCCGCTGCTGAAACCAAGGATGTGAAGGATGTTCTTGATGACGATATGATTTTCGACCTGGGCCCCAAGACCATGGAAGAAATCTGCAATACCATTAAGAACGCCAAGACCATTCTTTGGAACGGCCCGGTTGGCGTATTTGAATTCGATCAGTTCGGCGCCGGCACCAAGGCCATGGCCGAAGCCATTGCCGAAAGCGAAGGCTTCTCCGTTGCCGGCGGCGGCGATACCATCAATGCCATCCAGAAGTACGGCGTAACCGACAAGATCTCCTACATCTCCACCGGCGGCGGCGCCTTCCTGGAGTTTGTTGAGGGCAAGAAGCTTCCGGCTGTGGAAATTCTTGAAAAGCGCGCAGCTGAAAAGGCTTAATATTCTTTTATAGTTCCACGGGAGGATTTATCCTCCCGCTTCGTTTTGTCTCTTAATTCAATTTTTGGGAAATGTCCAAATGACTAAGATTTTAGATGTTGTAAAGCCTGGCGTAGTTGCCGGAAAGGATTTGAACAAGGTTTTTGAAGTTGCCAGAGAGCATGGTTTTGCCATTCCTGCTGTTAACTGCGTTGGCACCGATTCCATCAATGCCGTAATCGAAGCTGCCCGCACTGCCAAGGCTCCGGTAATCGTGCAGATCTCCAACGGCGGCGCTCAGTTTATTGCCGGCAAGGGACTTAAGCTGGAAGGCCAGCAGGCTCAGGTGCTGGGCTCCATCTCCGCTGCTCTCCATACCCGCAACGTTGCCGCTGCCTACGGCGTTCCGGTAATCATGCACACCGACCACTGCGCCAAGAAGCTCCTGCCGTGGATTGACGGCCTTCTGGATGCCGGCGAGAAGTACTATGCCGAGCACGGCGTGCCTCTGTTCTCCTCCCACATGATTGACCTTTCCGAAGAGTCTCTCAAGGACAACGTTGACCTCTGCTGCCAGTATCTGGAGCGCATGGCCAAGATCGACATGACTCTGGAGCTGGAGCTGGGCTGCACCGGCGGCGAGGAAGACGGCGTTGATAACTCCGGCAAGGACGAATCCGCTCTCTACACTCAGCCTCAGGATGTTTACTACGCTTACGATCGCCTGATCAAGATCAGCCCGAACTTCACCATTGCCGCTTCCTTCGGCAACGTTCACGGCGTATACCAGGCCGGCAACGTTAAGCTGAAGCCCACCATTCTCCGCGATTCTCAGGCCTATGTTGCCGAGAAGCTGGGTCTCCCTGCCGGTTCCAAGCCGTTAAGCTTCGTATTCCACGGCGGTTCCGGCTCTGCCGCTCAGGATATCCGCGATGCCGTAAGCTACGGTGTAGTTAAGATGAACATCGACACCGATACTCAGTGGGCTACCTGGAACGGCGTGCTCCAGTACTACAAGGCCAAGGAAGCTTACCTCCAGGGTCAGCTGGGCAATCCTGAAGGCGAACACGCTCCTAACAAGAAGTACTACGATCCTCGCGCCTGGCTCAGAAAGGGTCAGGAGAGCATGATTGCCCGTCTCCAGGAAGCCTTCGAGGAGCTTGGTTCCAAGGATTCCCTCTAAGGAGATCCTGAATCCGGAAGAAAACCGGTGCTCCCTGCAGCATAGTGTGCCTGTATAGCGCAGTAACCGGTTTTTTCAGAAAAATGATTTAAAGGGAAGCCTCAGGGCTTCCTTTTTTATTGCCCTGACCCTCGGCAGCATCTCCGGCAATCTTCTCGGAAAACCCTGGGGCCGTGATTTTGCTTCTTAAGATTCACAGATCGGATAACGCTTATTTGTCAACAATGACAAATCATGTATGATCTAAGTGGCGCCGGCGCGGTTTTATATATGAAAGGGGAGGTTCCCTTGGGTATTTTCAGTTTTTGCGACCACACTAAAATCAGTTATCGCAAGTTTATGCGCTTTTTGGTTATCAGGATAACCCTGGGATTCCTTATGGGACTTCTGGTGCTGTGGGCCGGGCGGTTTTTTCTGATCCATGATTTTATCGGCACCGGGTTCCGGGTTATCTCCTCTTCGGAAAAGTTTGCCTTCTACCGGGTGGCTCTTCTGTTTGATTTGAAGGCCATTGCCTTTTTGTATCTCCCGGCGGTGCTGCTGGCTTTGTTTTGCTTCCGGCAGACCATGGCAGAGCGTTATCAGAAATTTTTCTGGCTCTTTGATCTTCTGGCCCAGAGCTGCCTTGCCGTCACGACTCTGGTTAATTATTTCTATTTCAAAACCTACGACCGTCCCATTGATGCCTTTATATTTTCAGTAGGGGACGAATCCCCTCTGGCGGTGATCCGCACCCTGATGGTGGATTATCCGGTTTACTGGGGTCTGGGCGGTCTCACGCTGTACCTCCTCCTGAGCGCTCTTATTATTCACTGGATCCATCCCTGGCTGTTCCAGAAAATGCGGAATACCATCGGTCATGCCAGAATGGGAGTGCCGCTCTTACTGACCGGAACCGTGATCTGCGCGGGTCTCTATTTCTTTTTCCTCCGGGGCTCCCTGGGCACGCTGCCTCTCCGCATGGAGCATACGGCGGTATCCCGCAGCGCTCTCGTCAACATGGGCGTGAGCAACGGCCCCATTAATCTCTTTTGGGCCTGGAAGTGGTATCTCAGGCAGGATGACATCCCCCGGGTGCAGTTTACCGACTTGGCCCTGGATTACAAGAAACTTGGCATGGAGCTTAATACCCTTGATCCGTTTAAGCAATTTAAGGAAACTCTTCCTCGCGATGATTATATTGCTGGCAATCCTCCGGATATTGTACTGGCTGTTATGGAAAGCTGGGGGCGGCACATTATGATTGCCGGTTCCTCCGGCAAGTGGAATGCGCTGGGGGAACTCTCGCAGCATGTTAAGGGCGAGTCAGGGGACTATTTCTGGCTTAATTTTCTGTCAGAGGGCAACGGCACCATGGACAGCATGTCCCGGCTGCTGTTCGGGGTACCCTCGGCCTCGCTGTCCACCGCCTCCTATTCCGGCTCTCGCTTCATTACCAGCTTTATCGAGCCCTATAAACAGGCCGGCTATGAGATTGTGTTTGTGACGGGAGGATCCCAGAGCTGGCGCAATATCGGAAACTTCCTGAAAAAGCAGGGAGTTGATCGGATTATTGACGAAGCCTCTCTCATGAAGGACTATCCTGATGCCTCCTCGGGCACCTGGGGAGTTGATGACAGCTATACCTTTGACAAGGCCTTCAGCATTCTGAAAACGGAACGCTCCAAGGATAACGCCGGAAAAAACAAGCCGATCTTCATGGTGATTCTGACGGTTACCAACCATCCCCCTTACCGCATTCCCGTGAGATCCAATGTCCTGCCTCCCAAGCTGACCCCTGATATCAAGGGGCGCTTCCCGTATCCCAATACGGAGGTGATATTCGGTACCTATAAGTATGCCCTGAATGAGCTGGGCCTCTTTATTTCCCGAATCAAGAACGATGAAGAGCTGGCTCCTAAGACCATTATCGCCGCCACCGGGGATCACAATCTCCGGGGCATCGGTTACAGCCGGCATCCGGTGGAATCGGTTCTGGGCTACATGGTGCCCTTTTATCTCCATCTCCCCGATGACTATATGCTCTCCCGGGATCATTATGTGCCGGAAAGATGGGGCTCCCATAAGGACATTATGGCCACTCTGATGGCTCATTCCCTGGCCGGCCGGGAGGTCTATGCTCTGGGCTGCGATCTTTTGCAGAAGAACAAGCTGTGCCGCTTCAGCTTTGCCTATAACCGGGACATGGGAGTGGTGAGCTCCGGCAAATATGCCTGCGTGCTCAGCAGACATACCGGATACAGCTTTTCATCTATCGGGCTTATGGAGCACTATATAGCGGTTTCCAATGATGTGGATACCCATAGCTGCAGTGACTTAATCAATTATCAGAAGCTCCAGGAGGATCTGTTCTACTTCCAGGTGCAGAACCAGGAGGAGACCGAGAAGTGGCTGAACAGCCTGAACCGCGTCCGCGGAAAACCCGCTCCGGCTTTGTCACGTCAGGCCCGGGAAGCTGATGCCGAGGAGGCGGCTCTCCCGGCTCAGGAGGATGCTGCTGAGAATGCGCCGGAGGACGGAGCAGCGGATATTGAAGCGGAACCCGCTGACAATGCTGCGGTACCGGAAAGCTGATTCCGGTTTGGATCCGCTAACCCCTGTTACGGTTTATGCGGCAGGGGTTTTTTGTTATGGAGTCGCTGCGGTTTCCGGCACCGGATTGCGCCGGGCGTTTTTAATACCGAGAAGGATTTGTGATGCTGTTTCTCAAAATGTTTTTCAGCTTTTGCGCGTTAATGCTCGTGGCGGCGGTGATTGCCTACTTTGTCGCCTTATATTTTCATTTTAACGTTGCAATTGCCATTGTTCTGGTATCTCTGCCGGTTTTGCTTCTGACGTATTTTCTGAAGAAGTTCAATGTCCGCGCTCATGATGAGCATATTCTCACCCAAGTTGAAAGCTTCTGCGAAGGCCATTATTACCGGAATCCGAAATGGCAGAGGGCTTTTGCCGCATATGAGAGCCGGCATCCCCTGGGGCAGCTTTCCCGGGGCGGCGTCGTCTCTCTGGTAAGGCGGTTTTACCGGTTTTCTCCTCTGAATTTCAAAGCGGCCATTTGGCTCACGGTGGTTATTTACGGCTATGTTCGTTTTATCTCCTTAACAGATGGCCTCGGACGCAATCCGGCGGAATGGGAGTCTTTTCTGCTGTGGAATCTGGAGCTTCCGGCGCTGATTTTTCTGCTTTCCTTTATGATTTCCGGTTTTTTTACCGGAGTGCCCGGCAAGATATGGCGTAAGCAGGTGCGCCGGAGCCGGGCCAAACATAAGTCCGGGCAGCGGGGCGGCTTTTTTCCGGATCCTGAAAAGCTTTTTGATTCCGCAAGGTATCTTTCCGCCGGAGAATCCCTGTTCATTTTCGGGAAGCGGCACCTTCTTATGGCCAATCCCGACGGGGTGATGGTGGTTCCCTGGAGCAGCGTTACGCAGGTTACCCGGGCAGCGCTGATTTTTCCGGTGTATCGCCGCCCCGAGGGCGGTAATAAAAGCTACTGGGGCACTGAGATGTTTCGGGGAGTGATCATCACGTTCCGGCACGAATATAACGCCCCCGATCTGCCGAAGTACTGGCAGGGATCTGAATATGAAATCGGGTGTTTTCGGAAAGACGGAGACTGCTATGACATCCCTGAGATAACAGAGGATGCTGACCCGGATTATGAGCCGGATTCTCTCCGGGAGATGGTGCTTCAGGATGCGGCCCGGGGCACCGGGAGGACGCCTGGGGGCTATCCGGTTACCCATGCGGAATTTTTTCCCATGAACGAATTTGCCATGCATCTCTTCATAAAGGAAATCTGCCAGAGATTTCGGCTGCCCCTGAAGGAGCCCTGCGACGTCAGTAAGAGGTTCAGTCATGAATTTTGGGGCCATGATTACGGCCATTATGATTTGTCGGATTTCTTCTGAGCGCCTGAGCTATGTTTCCGGTGCTGGCTCGCGCCGGGGCTTTTTACACAGGGAATTCTCTATGATTCTTGCTTTCATATATTGGTTTAGCATCTTTGCTTTGCTGGCCTTTGGGATGTTTATTTCCTTCTTAATAATCCAGAGTTACGGTTTTAATCCTTTTGCCGTTATTGGTGTGACATTAGGCCTTCTGATGTTTTTGGCGTTTCTGGCGGATCAGCTCAGGATCCGTCTTCATGATCGCCGCATTATGGCCAAAGCCGAAAGCTTTTGTACCGGCCGGCATTACCGGGATCCGGAATGGCAGAGGGCTTTTGCCGCATACGAGTCCCGGCATCCCTTAAGGCAGCTTTCCCGGGGCGGCGTTGTTTCCCGGGTGACGCGATTTTTTCGGCTGTCTCCCCTGAATTTCAAAGCGGCAATTGCGCTCCTGGTGTTTCTTTACGGCGGTCTTCGCCTGATTGTCGGTGTTGAGGGAGTTGGCCTTGATCCGGCGAAATGGGATTCTTTCCTCCTGTGGAATCTGGGGCTTCCCGTGCTCTTTTTTGTGCTCTTCTTCATTCTTTCCGGTTTTTTCACCGGAGCGCCCTGCAAGGTGTGGCTGAAGCAGATCTCCCGGAGCGAGGGCAGTCATGAGTCCGGAGAGCGGAGCCGCTCCCGGCCGGATCCGGAAAAGGTTTTGGATTCTGCGCGATATCTGTCTTCCGGAGAATCTCTGTTTATTTTCGGGAATAATCACCTTCTTATGGCCAATCTTGACGGGGTGATGCTGCTCCCCTGGAGCAGGATTGCGGAGATCACCCGGGCGGTTTTGGTTTTTCCGCAGTATTTGCGGACAAGGCGTATCGGTAATTATTATTACTGCGGTCTTAAGCTGTATCAGGGAGTGATCATTAGGTTCCGGGATACAGATGATGATGTCAGTGATATACCGCAAGGCTGGCAGGGCGGTTACGCGGACAGCGGTTTTCGGAAGGAGGGGGCCTGCGCCTATAGTCTTCCGGAGATAACAAAGGATTATGAGCCTGATGAGGATCCGGATTCTTTCCGGGAGATGCTGTACCGGGATGCGATGCCAGGAGCGGACAGGAAGAATTGGCTCCGTCCCGCGACCAAGGCGGAATTTTTTCCGATGAACGAGTTTTCTATGCAGATCTTTATTACGGAAATCTGCCAGAGATTCCGGCTGCCTCAGGAGGAGCCCTGCGATGCCTTTAAGAAGTATGACCGGGAAGCCCGGGAGCATGATTACAGCGATTATAATTTGTCGGATTTTTGCTGAGCTGAGGAGCGGTATTCGGCCGGCTCTTAACTGAGACAGAAAAAGGAGCCCGGAATTATTCCGGGCTCCTTTTCAATTGTGTGAGGGAAGGGGAGCGTGAATCCTTCCGGCGTTCTCTTCAGGTTATTCCGCCGGCAGAATCAGCATTACTTCTCCGGGCGCGTGATAATGCACTTCTCTCTTTCGTTAAGCGGCTTAACCTCCCGCTCCGGCTGCCCGATGTAGACCTGACGGGGTCTTCCGATGCGGGATGCCGGATCCTCGTTCATCTCGATCCAGTGGCTGATCCAGCCAACGGTGCGGGCCAGGGCGAAGATTACGGTAAACATGTTGGTGGGAATGCCAATGGCATTCAGCACGATGCCGGAGTAGAAGTCCACGTTGGGGTAGAGCTTGTGCTCGATAAAGTAATCATCGTGAAGAGCGATCTCCTCCAGCTTCATGGCGACGTCCAGAAGCGGATGGTCGGAGATATGAAGCTCGTTCAGCACCTCATGACAGGTCTGCCGCATCACCTTGGCGCGGGGGTCGTAGTTTTTGTACACCCGGTGGCCGAAGCCCATGAGGCGGAAGGGATCGTTTCTGTCCTTGGCCTTGGCGATGTACTGGGGAATGCGTTCCACGGTGCCGATGCGCTCCAGCATGCGGAGACAGGCCTCGTTGGCGCCGCCGTGCGCCGGGCCCCAGAGAGAGGCCAGACCGGCAGCGATGCAGGCATAAGGGTTGGCTCCGGAGGAACCGGCAATGCGCACCGAGGAGGTGGAGGCATTCTGTTCATGATCGGCGTGCAGAATGAAGATGCGATCCAGCGCTCTTTCGATTACCGGATTTACCTCGTAATCCTCGCACGGGGTGGCAAACATCATGTTCAGGAAGTTACCGGCATAGCTTAAGGAGTTCTTCGGGAACATGAAGGGCTGGCCGATGGAGTACTTGTAGGACATGGCGGCCAGAGTCGGCATCTTGGCGATGAGCCGCATGGCGGTGAGCTCCCGCTGCTCCGGATCGTAAATGTCCAGAGAGTCGTGATAGAAGGCGGAAAGGGCGCCGGCAATGCCGCACATGATGGCCATGGGGTGGGAATCGCGGCGGAAGGCCTTGAACAGGGAATTAATCTGCTCATGCACCAGGGTATGATGGGTGATGCGGTGTCTGAACTCCTGGTACTGTTCGTTGTCCGGGAGATCGCCGTTCAGAAGCAGATAGCAGACCTGCAGGTAGTCGCAGCCGGTAGCCAGCTGATCAATGGGGTAGCCGCGGTAAAGGAGCACGCCTCGGGCTCCGTCGATAAAGGTAATGCGGGAATTGCATGATGCTGTAGAGACAAAGCCGGGATCATACGTGAAATACCCGTGGGAACCCAGAGCTCTGATATCGATAACCTCCGGACCGAGAGTTCCTTTCAGTATGGGCAGCTCTATGGGATCCATACCGGGTATGGAAAGAATAGCTGTCTTCTGAGCAGTATCAGACATTTATAAAACTCCTTTGCAAAAATAAACCTGGAATCGTCAGGGCTGCCGTTATTTCCCGGGGGAAATAGCGGAAACAAAGGCCTCATGACGCTTCCCGTCTCATCACGGAGACAGATAATGCCCTTTTTTATATTGGCTGTTCTGCCGGCCTGACTTTGGGCGCGGCTTAGCGGAAAAGGGCTTTTTCCGGCACCGGATTATGACGGACAGGATCCTTCCTGTCCTCGTTTTCCGAATTTGTCCTATTTTACACTTTGTCCGGAAAATTGTCCGGAAAAATTGGAAACAGAAAACAGCCTGGGCTGGCCCCTGAACTGTTTCCTTTTTCAAGTGCCTGCCTTGTGTCAGGTTCCGGGCGGTTTCCCTGTCTTTTGCTTTTATTTGCTGTCTTGCCGCTGACTCCCTTTTGCGACTCTTGCATTATCCCGGAGCATCATTCAGAATTTACATCCGGTGCAGGGCAGGGAGCAGACTCCTCATTTTCCGGAAAAATGCCGGAAGACCGGGCCGGCTTTTGCCCGTTTTGCGGTTTCTTATGGCCTGCTGCTGCCGGCCGAGATTAAAAAATGCGAGGATCTCATGGCTCATCTTCATGAAATAGAGTTTCCGGTATTAGCCGAGCTTGAGCATGTTCCGGAGGGAACCCTAATTCCGGAGGCCCGGGATCTTGCTCAGGAGATCCCGGATCTCTTTCTGCTTCGGGGCAGCTTTCCGGATCTCTCCGGCCGCTGTTCCCGGGAAATCGCGGGAGAAGGAAGCCATTTTGCGGCGCTTCTGGAACTGTTGCTTCTGGAGCGGGAGGAGATTCTGCGTCTTGAAAGGCTTCTGGTGCGGGAGAGAATTTCCGCCCGGGAAATGATTTCCGGAAGAAGTCTCCCCAAAACCGCCACCTTCGGAGGGAGCGGGTTCAGCTTTGCCCGGGGGGAGCTGGATGCTGCGTTCGAAGGAACATTTTCCGGGAAGCCCGGGGATTTTTACCGGGTGAAGCTGTATTTTCCGGAGGAGGGAAATGCCGTTTATGCCTATGCGCTCTTGGAGGCTCCGGAGGAGGATCGGGAAAAAACCGGGGACAGCGGCAGGGTACGGTTTTCCTTTTACCGGATCCGTCCCGAGGATGAGGACGCCATTGTGGAAATGGTCTTCGCCCGGGAACGGGAGTTCCTTAAGAAACGCAGCGATGCCCGGGAGCGGGAAAAGGAGCTTCTTTCCCAAAACCAAAAATGATCTTTGCTGGAAATGATCTTTGCAGGATCAGTCGCTGATTTTTTATGCCGGGCGGCATTTCCCGGCGACACGGGCAGGGTGATTCCTGTATAATTTTTTGTTTTTTAAAGGCCGCATGGGATGTTCTGGCGAGATGCCGGAGACAGAAAAGGCGGCCGGCGATAACCGGTATTTGCGGAGGAGCGGCAGGGGCGCCGCTTTTCCATCCCGGACGGCGGAGGCAACAGACAGGTGAAAAGAAAAATTTTCAGTCCTATTTTTCTTTCAATAGGTCTCAGCTACGTTTTTTCTTCCGGACGGCACCGTTTTGCGTCCGTGATTGCTTTATTATCCATGCTGGGCATTATGCTGGGCGTGGCGGCTCTTATCATTGTCGTGTCGGTAATGAATGGTCTTGAAGGGGATCTTAAGGAGCGGCTCCTTTCCGAGGTGCCCCATCTCGTGATTACCGGATCCGGAGGGACTATTGCCGAGGATGCCGATGTGAGCCGTGTCCTCCGTATTCCCGGAGTAACCGCCGCCATGCCCGAAATCTCCGACGAGGTGCTTATTCAGGGAGAGAACGCTCTTACCGGAGCCCGTCTTTACGGCATTGCGCCTTCCCGTTATCCGGTGCATGATCTGCTCCGCATTGATGCCGGTTCCGCCGCCTTTGCTAATTTGGAGCCCCGGAGCTTCGAGGTTATTATGGGCGCTCCCCTGGCTGATGCCCTGGGGGCTCTCCCGGGAGATCGGGTAAGAATCATTTCCACCTCCGGAGCGCGCTATACCCCCTTCGGGAGAGAGCCGGTGCAAAGGCTCTTTACCGTTTCCGGAGTCTACCATCTGGGAGTGGTTTCCTCCGGAGGCGTTCCCGTGGTGCTGGCCAGCATGGAGGATGTCCGGAAGCTCCTTCGCTATCCCAAAGGCGCTGTATCCGGCTTCAGACTGTGGCTAAGTGATCCCTATGAGGTGGATCGGGCGCGGAAGGCGGTTCAGGATCTGGGCTTCAGCATTGCCTCGGACTGGCGGGAGACCGAGGGGGAATTCTTCCAGAGCATCGCTATGGAAAAGTTTATGATGACTCTGATGCTGGCCCTTATTGTTGTCGTGGCCGGCTTTAATATGCTGTCCGCTCTAATTATGGTGGTGGTGGGCAAGCTTCAGGAAATCGCCATCCTGAGAACCATGGGCATGACCTCCCGCACCATCATGGGAATATTCGTGGTGGAGGGGGCGATCTCCGGCATTGCGGGAACCTTGCTGGGCACCGGTCTCGGGCTTCTTCTGGCCTTTAATATCGGAACCACCCTCAGGATGGCCGGGCTTTACAAGTATTTCGGGGCCATGGCCGGCATTCCGGTTCAGGTGAATGCGACTTATGTGCTGGTTATTGCCGCCAGCGCCATTGTGATGAGCTTTCTGGTAACTCTTTATCCGGCCTTCCGGGCTTCCCGCACCCGTCCGGTGGAGTTTTTGAGGTATGAGTAGGGAAGCATGAGTAAGAGCAGGACAGGAGTAAGAGCAGAACAGGAGCAGGGAGAGAGGCAGGATGAATACTGAAAAGCTTTTGGAGGTTACCGGACTTACCAGGGTATACCGGGAGGGCAGCATTGAAACCAGCGTGCTCCGGGGGATTGACTTCAGTCTTAATGCTCATGAAATGACCGCAGTGATTGGGGCCTCCGGCTCCGGCAAGAGCACCCTGCTTCATATTCTCGGCACGCTGGATGCTCCCACCGCAGGACAGGTGCTTTTCCGGGGCCAGGATCTGTTCCGGCTTCCTCAGTCCGCCCTTGCTGTTTTCCGGAACCGGCATCTGGGGTTTGTCTATCAGTTTCACCATCTTCTGGCAGACTTTTCCGCTTTTGAAAATGTCGCCATGCCGCTTTTAATAGCCGGCACGCCCCGGGATGAGATCAATGAAAGAGTAACCGCTCTTTTGGAAAGGGTGGGGCTCCGGGATCGGATGCATCACCGGAGCTCAGAGCTTTCCGGAGGCGAGAGACAGCGGGTGGCGATTGCCCGGGCCATTGTGAATAAGCCGGATCTCCTCTTGGCCGATGAACCTACCGGAAATCTGGATCATAAAAGCGCCGGCAGCGTGTTTGATCTCCTTCTGGAGCTCCGGGAGGAAGCCGGTTCTGCCATGATGATCGTTACTCATGACCGGGAGCTGGCTTCCCGCTTTGAAAGAGTGCTGACCATGAGAGACGGGGTAATTCAGTAAAATGCATAAGCTCCTTCCTGCTTTAATAGGCTTCCGCTTCTCCTCCTCCGGCAGAAAAACCATGATGTCCGGCTTTATCAGCAAGGCATCCGCCATCGGGGCTGCCATCGGGGTGATTGCCATTCTGGCGGGGCTTTCGGCCATGAACGGCTTTGAAAGAGAGCTCCGCTACCGGGTGCTGGGGGTTATTCCGGCTGCCGAAATCTATCCCGTGGAAGGCGAGTACATTCTGGGCGTTTCTGAAAAGACTCGGATCCTGGCAGAAAGTCCGGCGGTGGCGGCGGCAGCTCCGGAAATCATCATTAATGGTCTCGTTTCCGCCGGGGGCGTTTATAAAGGGGTACAGGTCAGGGCTGTGGATCCCCAGGCGGAGCTTGAGGTGCTGCATCTCAGTCCCTTTATCAGAGAGGGCAGCTTTCTGGCAGCGGATAATAATTCCGCAGAAAACCCTTCTCCGGAAAACCATTCTCCGGAGAATGCGTCCGAAACAGAGGCTCCCGGCATCGTTCTGGGGAGCCGTATTGCCCGCAAGCTGGGGGTAAAAATCGGAGACAGCGCCGAGTTTCTTATGGCGGCGCAAAAGGCGTCCGAAAGCCGGGATCAGAGCGGCCCCAGAGCTCTCAGTTCCGCGCGCTTCCGGGTGACCGGCATTCTGGAAATCGGCGGACAGCTGGATGCTGCGGTGGCCTTCATAAACATAAATGAAGCCAGAAAGCTTTTGGATCTGCCGGAGGATTCCGCTAATAACATCGCCTTCAGAACTGCTGACATATTGCAGGCGGGAACGGAATGCATGGACGGAGCCCGTTATCTGGCCCAGCGGGTTTCCGCCGGAAATCTTTATGTCAGAAGCTGGATGTCGGTGCAGGGCCGGCTTTACAAGGATATCCAGATGATAAGATCCATTCTCTATCTGGCTCTCTTTCTGGTGATTTCCGTGGCCTGCTTCAATATTGTTTCCAGCCTGATAATGGCCGTCAATGACAAGCGTTCCGAGGTGGCGATTCTCCTTTCCATGGGATACTCCCGGCTGGCGGTGATGGAGACCTTTGCCGTGCAGGGAGCGATAAGCGGCTGCGCCGGAACTTTAGCGGGCATTATTCTGGGCGTTCCCCTGGCGGTAAATCTCTCGGAGATAGTAAGCGGCATAGAGCATGTTTTTGGTTTTCACGTGCTGAATCAGAATGTGTACTTTATCGGCTTTGTTCCCACGGAATTCCACTGGCAGGATGCGGTTTATGTCGCCGGCATTGCCGTAATCATGAGCTTTATGGCTACGGTGATTCCGGCGATCATGGCCTCAAAAATCAAGCCGGCCCGGGAGCTTTCGGGAAAGTAACAATCTTGGGTACTGGCTCCATGACATACTGCTCATGGACAGCCGGTGATTTCTGATATGGCGCTGAATCTGGCCAGTGGCAGCCACTAAGGACAATACCCCCAGTTTGGTAAACAAACTGGGGCCTCTGGGAGGACTATGATCTACAAGCCGGCTCCATCCTGTTCGTTCTGTTCTTTCTGCTGAAGATAAAAAATAGCCTTCTGTGCCTCGATCTCCGCGCGAATCTCGTCTTCCGTTGGCAGATACAGCTTATACTTGGCGGCAAAAAGCTGTTCGCTCCCATGCATCACGGAATACCTGGCGATATCTTCATCAGTTTCAGAGCATAGCACGATCCCCAGTGTGGGATTGTCCCCCTCGCCGCGCTTAAGTTCATCGTACATGCGAATATACATGTCCATCTGCCCGACGTCCTGATGGGTGATCCCTTCCGGTTTTCAGATCAATCAGCACAAAGAACTTCAGGATGTAATTGTAGAACACGAGATCGATAAAATAATCCTGCTTCTCCGTATGGATGAGCTGCTGCCGTGCGACAAACGCATAGCCCTTGCCGTTGCCCAGCAAAAACTTCTGCAGATTGGATAGGATTGCGGACTCAAGCTGCGTTTCTGTCGTATCGATATTGGAGGATAAGCCAAGAAATTCCCCAATGACAGGATTCTTCAGGTATTCCAGCCTGTCCTTCTGATAACTGGCGGTGAGCTTCCGCATTTCCTGTTCCGCAGGAGCGGTGTTCTGAGATGATATTGAGACGGCAGTAATACTGCGTGTCAATGTTCTGCTGCAATGCGCGAACAGCCCATGCCTGCTCGGCGGCTTCCCTGGTATACCACGCTCTGGCCTTATCGTCCTTCACCTGCAACAGAGTCCTGTAATGTGTCCAGGAAAGCAGCGGCTTCTTCGTGAAGCCCTTGCCGTGTTCAGCCGTCAGTTCTCTGGATAGCGTTTTGATGACCTCCAGCCTATATTGAGCGCGATCACCGCCGCGCAATTCTTCTTCCGCAATTCTGCGGCCGATAAGCCAGTTTCGCTGAACAAGGGTGAAATTGACAGCCTGATATGCGCTGACACGAGCCCCCTCGATGATATTGCGGAGATCCTGCAGGATGTCTCGAGTATTTGAATATTTCACATGAGATACGTTACTGTCCATTTATTTCGCCTCCGCTCTGTCGCTGACCTCAAACCATTTTTTCGAGATTGCTGAAATCTATATTATGTGATTCTGAGAAAGCTTTTATGCTTTTCACAATACCAAGTTTGTCCTCGGTTTAATTTTCATATAACGCGAATGAAATGCCTCAGCAACTTCTTCCATTATACTGTGAACGGCATTTCTGATTTTAAGATCCCTCTCACCAGATATGCCTCAAAGCGGTTATCCGCACTGCGGCTTCACCATAAAAAAGGGAGACGCTTTCGCTGTCTCCCTTTTTCACTCAGCATTCCCTATTCGGAATCTGTCTTTCTACCCAGCCCTTCCTGAAAACCAGACCTTCAGGAATAAAGCTTCCTCTGAATAGCAGGTATTTCCAGACCGGCTATCAGACCACGTTTCTGAACTTGCGCCGATGGGGCTTAATGGAATCAGCACCGTAGGTCTTAACCTTCCATTCCTCGTATTCAGTGAAGTTACCGGCATAGAAGGTCACCTTGCCGTCATCCTGATAGTCGATGATGTGGGTGGCGATACGGTCCAGGAACCAGCGGTCATGGGAAATCACCATGGCGGATCCCGGGAATTCCAGAAGGGCGGTTTCCAGCGCCCGCAGGGTTTCCACGTCCAGATCATTGGTGGGCTCGTCCAGGAGCAGGAGGTTGCCGCCTACCTGGAGGAGCTTGGCCAGCTGGAGGCGGCCTCTTTCGCCGCCGGAGAGATCGCCCACTCTCTTCTGCTGATCGGTGCCCTTGAAGTTGAAGCGGCCGATATAGGAACGGGCGGGGATTTCATAGCTGCCTACCTTTAGGATGTCCTGACCGTTGGATATTTCTTCAAATACGGTCTTGGAGTTGTCCATCTTGTCCCGGAACTGCTCAACGTATGCCAGCTTCACGGTGCTGCCCAGTTCGATGGTGCCGGAGTCAGGCTGTTCCTGACCGGTGATCATCTTAAACAGAGTGGATTTGCCGGCGCCGTTCGGTCCGATAATGCCCACAATGGCTCCCTTGGGTATGGAAAACGACAGGTTGTCGATGAGGGTGCGGCCGCCGTAGCTCTTGGTGATGCCGGTAACCTCCAGCACCTTGTCTCCCAGTCTTTCCCCGGGCGGAATAAAGAGCTCGTTGGTTTCATTGCGTTTCTGGTATTCGGCGCTGTTCAGCTCTTCAAACCGAGCCAGACGGGCCTTGGATTTGGCATGACGGCCCTTGGGGCTCTGCTTTACCCACTCCAGTTCCCGGGCAATGGATTTCTGCCGGGCGGATTCCTGGCTTTCCTCCTGCTTCAGGCGGTTTTCCTTCTGCTCCAGCCAGGAGGAGTAGTTACCCTGCCAGGGAATGCCCTCGCCGCGATCCAGCTCCAATATCCAGCCGGCTACATTGTCCAGGAAGTAACGGTCGTGAGTAACTGCTACCACGGTGCCGGGATACTGATGCAGAAAATCCTCCAGCCAGGCAATGGACTCGGCATCCAGATGGTTGGTGGGTTCGTCCAGAAGCAGCATATCCGGCTGTTCCAGAAGGAGCCGGCACAGAGCCACCCGGCGCCGTTCGCCGCCGGAGAGCACCTTGATCTGAGTATCGCCGTCAGGGAGTCTCAGGGCGTCGGCAGCCTTTTCGATCTGGTTGTCCATATTGTGTCCGTCTCCGGCCTGAATAATAGCCTCCAGATCGGCCTGCTCCTTGGCCAGAGCATCGAAGTCGGCATCAGGTTCGGCATAGGCGGCATAGATTTCGTCCAGCCTTTTAAGAGCCTGAGCTACCTGTCCCAAAGCCTCTTCCACGGTTTCGCGGACGGTTTTTTCAGGATCCAGCACCGGCTCCTGGGGGAGATAGCCGATCTTAATCCCCGGCTGCGGTCTGGCCTCGCCTTCAATCTCGGTATCAATGCCGGCCATGATCTTTAAGAGAGTGGATTTTCCGGCGCCGTTAAGACCCAGCACGCCGATTTTGGCTCCGGGGAAAAACGACAGGGAAATATTTTTCAGAATGAATTTCTTCGGGGGAACGAGCTTGCCCACCCGGTTCATGGTGTAAATAAACTGTGCCATGTCAGTCCTGCGCAAAATAAAAAAATACCTTAAAAACGCCTAAAGAATAGCACATTAACGGGGCGCATTAAAGGGAAAATGCGGGAAGCCAGGGTAAAAGCCGGAATAATGGCGGCAATAAAAAACCTCCCCGGAGGGAGGTCTTGTAAGTACTTGATTTAAGGAATCAAACTGTTATGCAAAGCTCAGGTTGAGGATCCCGTTCTTAATCATGCAGTAGCCGAATACCAGCACCCCTGCCAGCACAGTCAGCACCAGAGCTCCCCAGTACAGCACATAGTGGTGCAGCGGGGTGGGCTTGATCAGAAGGTCATGGAGACTGTGGTAGATACGGTGCAGACCATGCCAGAGACAGCCGGCGATGATGCAGAATACCATCAGAGCCCCAAACGGGTTAGCGATAACATTGAAGTAGTGGAAGCAGTTAACTCCCAGTCCCTGAAGCAGCATAAGAACCAGCAGGGCGGGGAGAGCCATGCCCACAACCATGCCGCCGGCGCCGAACAGGCCCCAGTATACCGGCTCATCAGAGCGACGAATCTTTTCCATTTAATATCTCCTTAAGCCAGGGTAAAGAACAGGATGATCACCAGCGATGCGAAACCGGTGCAGCCCCACAGCGTGAGCACATAGAACTTCTCAGGGATAAGCTTGGTGTCATCAGGCTTGTTGGTGAAGAACCTGCGATCAGCCTTCGGCATCAGGTTATACCAGGTGTAGGCATGGAAGCAGGCAGCCACCAGAGCCACCAGGTTCAGCAGCAGGGCAATGGGATTGCCCAGCACTGCGGGAACGGCAGCATCGGCGGTCTTGATCCCGAAAAAGGGAAGCGCGGTGAGCACGATAAGCTCCAGAGCAACAAACACAGCCAGGAATGCGGTTCCTTCACGCAGCATGTATGCCTTATAGAAGCCCCAGTCCATCCACCAGGTTCTTTTAACCGGACGGTGGTACGGTTTACGGTAGGATTTTACATTGTTATCCATCTCAGTTACTCCGGCTTAAACATTTTGATTACGTAGTCGATGGCGCTGTCCTTCTTGCCCAGCTGAATGGCTGAGGCCGGATCCACGCCTTTAGGACATACCTGAGAGCAGGCGCCCACGAAGGTGCAGCTCCAGACGCCTTCTTCGGCGCTCATATGCATAAGACGCTCCTTCTTCCCGGCATCGCGGGTATCGGCATTGTAGCGGTATGCCAGAGTCAGGGCAGCCGGGCCGATGAATTCCGGGTTGATCTTATACTGCGGGCAGGCAGCATAGCAGCAGCCGCAGTTGATGCACATGGCGAACTGGCGGTACTTCTCCATCTGCTGCGGAGTCTGGATGTAGCTCTCGGTAAGAGGCTTATGGGCATCCTTCTCGGCAGGAATGACGTAAGGCTTGATGCGCTCAATCTTTTCGATCATGTCGGAGATGTCAACTACGAGATCGCGCTCAATGGGGAAGTTGGCCAGAGGCTCAACCTTCATGGTCTGGGTCTCATCGTAGTCCCGGAGGAAGGTCTGGCAGGCCAGTCCCGGAACCCCGTTGATCATCATGCCGCAGGATCCGCAGACTGCCATGCGGCAGGACCAGCGGAAGCTGAGATCCGGAGCCAGAAAGTCCTTGATGTAGTTCAGGGCTTCCAGAAGCGAAGTCTCATGATGGAAAGGGACATCGAAATCCTGAAAATGCGGTTCGGAATCTGTCTCAGGGCGATACCGTAAAACAGAAATCTTCATAGTCTTCTCAGCCATTATTTCTCCTCCTGAATGGTGGCGGCCTGAGGGGCGTCGGCTGCGGGAGCCTGAGGCTGTTCCGGAGCCTGGGTCTGTTCCTGGGCTGCCTGAGCCTTGTTCTTTTCAGCAGCCTCTGCTTCAGCGCCGTAAACACGCTTGGCAGGCTGGAAACGGGTAATCTTCACATCGCTGTACTCGATTCTGGGAGAGGCGACGCCGTCTTCATTGATGAAGGCCAGAGTGTGCTTGAGGAAGTGCTCGTCGTCACGCTGCTTGTAAGCTCCGTCCGGGCCGTCAAGACGCTGGTGAGAACCGCGGGATTCCTTTCTGTTGATGGCAGAATGAGCCATGCACTCGGCAACCTGAAGAGTGTATCCCAGCTCAATGGCATTCAGGAATTCAGTGTTGAACACGCGTCCGGCAGTGTCCTTGATCTTGATGTTGCGATAACGTTCCTTAAGTCCGTTAAGCACATCAATGGTCTTCTGCATGGACTCCTCTTCGCGGTAGATGCCCACGCCCTCTTCCATGGAATCGCCCATTTCGTGGCGGATCTTGGATACGGATTCGGTGCCGTTGCCGTTAAAGAGTTCAGCGACCTTCTTAATGGCTTCATCAGCCTGCTTAACGAGATATTCCTCGTTGCCGTATTCCTGGGTCTTGGCAAACTTGGCGGCTTCTTCGCCGGCAACCTTGCCGAATACGATGGTTTCAACGAGAGAGTTGGAACCGAGACGGTTAGCGCCGTGAATGCCCACGGAGGCGCATTCGCCTGCAGCGTAGAGACCGGGCTTTCTGGTGGCAGTCTTGCCATCGGTTTCGATACCGCCCATGGTGTAGTGCACTACAGGACGTACCGGTACCGGATCCTTGGCAGGGTCAACGCCGGCATAGGCCTTGGCCAGCTCGCAGATGAGCGGGAGACGTTCTTCGAGGTAGGCAGCGCCCAGATGTCTCATATCCAGGTAAACAGCATCGCCCAGCGGCATCTTGATGGTGCGGCCCTTCTTCTGTTCGTTCCAGAAGGCCTGAGAAACCTTGTCGCGGGGACCAAGTTCCATGTATTTGTTCTTCGGGTGTCCCACAGGGGTTTCCGGTCCCAGACCGTAGTCCTGGAGGTAGCGGTAGCCTTCCTTGTTAACCAGGATGCCGCCTTCGCCGCGGCAGCCCTCGGTCATGAGAAGACCGCAGCCCAGAAGGCCGGTAGGATGGTACTGCACGAATTCCATGTCTCTGAGAGGGACACCGTGTCTGTAGGCTAAAGCCATGCCGTCGCCGGTTACAATGCCGCCGTTGGTGTTGAAGCTGTAGGCCCGTCCGGCGCCGCCGGTGGCGATGATTACGGACTTGGCAATAATGACTCTGGGAACGCCGTTCTGAATGTCATAGGTTACCACGCCCTTGATCTGGCCGTCTTCTTCCAGAAGGTCAAATACAAAGTGTTCGTCAAAGCGCTGAATAGAAGGATATTTAACAGAGGTCTGGAACAGCGTGTGGAGCATATGGAAGCCGCTGCGGTCTGCTGCAAACCAGGTGCGAGGCACCTTCATGCCGCCGAAACGTCTGACGTTTACCTCACCGTTGGGCTTGCGGCTCCAGGGGCAGCCCCAGTGCTCGAGCTGATAGAGTTCCTTGGTGGTGTTGGCAACAAAATAATCCACTACATCCTGTTCGCAGAGCCAGTCGCCGCCGGCAACGGTATCTTCAAAATGCTTCTGGAGGGAATCGTCATCACGTACCACACCTGCAGCGCCGCCTTCTGCTGCAACCGTGTGTGAACGCATCGGATAAACTTTGGAAATGAGGGCAATCTTTACGGTTGGATCCAGCTCTGCCACAGCGATGGCTGCACGCAGACCAGTTCCGCCCGCACCGACAATGGCGACATCGGTCTTTACTATGTCCACAGTGTTCTCCTGAATAAAAAAAGAAAATTAAAAAAAGAAGCGACTCCGGAAAAGAGTCGTTAAAACTGCCGATTATCATATCAAAAAAATGATAAAAATTCTTGTTTATGGGGCTTGAACTTATGATTTTTAGATCACGGGCAGAAAAGGACGGTAAGTAAAGAGGTCTGTTTTCTGAAAAAAGCGAAAAACGGAGTTCGCTTTGCCATGATGCCGGGAATGAACGGAAAAAGCTTCCCTGACGGAAAACTGCCTGGCGTTCCGAAAAATAACGGATACCAAAAATAACGGGGCTTTCCCGGAACATGCGGAAAAGCCCCATTGCGGCCTGAGGCCGCCTAAAGTACAGACTTAACAGGTAAAACTGCTATTTTCTTTTGCCGCTCTTGCTTTTGCGAGAACGTTTGGCAGTGTCCTTCCGGCCTGATGCGGCACTGGCTTTCTTTTGCGGCTGAGCCGTTTCGCCGGATGCAGAATCCTCTGCCGGTTCCTCGGAAACGGGAGCTTCATTCTGGACAGGCTCATCGTAAATCAGAATATCATCCTGAACAGATTCCTCGGAAGCCGGGGCTTCTTCCTGTGCAGGCTCTTCTGGAGCCGGAGCTTCCTCCTGAACGGCCTCCTCGGAAGCCGGAGTTTCCTCCTGAGCGGGCTCTTCGGAAGCCGGGGCTTCTTCCTGAGCAGGTTCTTCGGAAGCCGGAGCTTCTTCCTGAGCTGGCTCCTCGGAAGCCGGAGCTTCCTCCTGAGCAGGTTCTTCGGAAGCCGGAGCTTCTTCCTGAACGGGCTCTTCGGAAGCCGGAGATTCCTCCTTAACGGTATCCTCGGCAGCCGGTTTATCTTCTTCTGTTTCTGAATCCGGGGACTTGGCACTGGCGGCGTTTCCGGCCACATACCCCATAAGGGTTCCCATCTTCACGGCGGATCCGCTCTTCTGTTCCGGAGAGAGAGTTACGGACTTCTTTCCGAAAATGGTGATGACGGTGGAACCCAGCTTGAAGTATCCGATCTCCTCGCCCTTGGCATAGGTCGGAGCGGTTTCGGCGGGGAATTCGGTAACCTTGATTTTGCGCTCCTTGTTCGGAGAAATGATGCCGATTCCGGTAATGCCGATGCTGCCGACAATGGTAGCTCCCACAAATACCAGAGCCATGGGGCCGGCTGCAGTATCAAAGATTGCCACGGCTCTTTCGTTTTTGGCAAAAAGTCCTTCAATTCTTTCCACATAGTCCGGATTTACGGAATAGTACTTGCCGGGAATGTAGATAATCTTTCTCAGGGTGCCGGCCATGGGCATGTGAATGCGGTGATAGTTTGAAGGAGCCAGATAAATGGTTTCGAAATTACCGTCTTCAAAGGGCGCGGAAACCTGTTCGTCGCCTCCCAGCAGGGTTCTCAGGGAGTAATCCTGTCCCTTGGCGGCAATAAGGCGGCCGTAGGTGATGTAGCCGTACTCGGCAATGGTGCCGTCCACGGGGGCGGCAATGGCGTTAAGACCACGGGGGAGCGGCCGCAGCCCGGGTTTGAGCTCTCTTATGAAAAATTCGTTAAAGGTTTTGTAGTCCTCGGGGTTTTCCTTTACCGCTTCCTTCATGTCAATATGGTAAATGCTGATAAAGGTTTCGATGACAAATGTGGTTACTTCCCCCCATTCCCTTTCCGCAAAAAAACCGGCGGCGCGGGTGAGAAACTGCTTGGGAGTCAGGTGATGTATCAGGGTTTTAAGCGTTTTAATCATAGTCGTCACAAGATCCTTAGAAGCGTGCTCCTTGATAATGAATTTGAGTAATTCTATCGCTGCCGCCGGAAAAAAAACGTGGGCGACTGAAAAGTCACGGCATAAAGTTGCTTTTGCGGCCCGGACTATTTGCGGGAGTTCTTTTTTCCGGGGATCCGGTAGGCATCAGGCATGTTTTCTGTCATGGATTCCAGTATCCGATGGTAGTTTTCATAGCGGAAGCCGGCAATTTTCCCCTGGTTTACCGCCTCCCGCACCGCGCAGCCGGGATCGTTTTTATGCTGGCAGTCCCGGAAGCGGCAGGCGCCGGCAAAGGGGGCGAAGTCCCGGTAGCATTTTGTCAGTTCCTCCCGGGAGAGATGCCAGAGTCCGAATTCCCGCACTCCCGGGGTGTCAATAATGATGCCGCCGTTTTCCAGGTGGTAGAGCCGGGAGCCGGTGGTGGTATGCTGTCCCAGATTGGAGTTTTCCGAGATGCTGCCGATTTCAGCCCGGGCATCCGGGATCAGGGCGTTCAGAATGGATGATTTTCCCACCCCGGATTGTCCTGCCAGAATGGCGGTTTCTCCGGACAAACGATCCCGAAGAGCGGGAATGCTGGTTCCGGCCGCTGCGGAAACCGTCAGGGTTTCGTAGCCGATTTCCCGGTAGACCCCCAGAATTCTGTCCAGTTCCGCCTTTTCGGCATCCTGAAAAAGGTCATGCTTATTAATGACAATAAGAGGGGGAATGCCCGAGTTTTCCGCTGCAGCCACATAGCGGTCAATAATATTGGTGGAAAGCTCCGGCTGTTTGGCTGATACCGTTACTATAAGAGAAAGATTGGCGGCCACCGGACGCAGACCGTCGTAGTAATCAGGGCGGGAGAGGAGCGACGTTCTGGGAAGGACGGTTTCGATTAGTCCCCGGGCATCGTCTCCGGAGGACAGGGGCGGCCGGTAGAGCACCTGATCCCCGGTAACAATGCTGTCCACGGTTCTCCGGATATAGACCTTGAAGGAGATGCGGGAGTCATTATCCTCCACCAGCGCCGCTTTGCCGAAGCGGCTTATGACGGTGCCTCGGGCCACGGGGCCCAGATCCCCCGAAAGTTCTCCAGGCAGGCTTTCCTGTTTCTGATGGAGCTTTTCCACCCGGCGGGCCACGTTGCGTTTCTGACTGTTGGTAAGTTTGTTTTTGCTCATGATTTCCCCGAAAAGGCGCGGAGGGGCGGAGACTGGCATTGCCGGCTCCGGCGTCTGTGTTTGGTGAAATTATAAAGGAAAAACAGAGCTTAGGCAGCAGAGGGGGAGCGACGGGAGGGATCTGCACCGCTTTCCGAGAGCCGGAGCTTTCAGTGATCTTCCGCTAGCTAATTCCCGGCAGCAGAAAGGAGCTTTTCGGGGCAAAAAGGGCAGAAAATCCTCTGGCAGCAGCTTAAAACCCCAAAAAAAGACTCCAAACAGGCTGCAATTGCTCAAAAAATAACCAAAAAACAAGTTTTTTTGAAAAATTTTAAAAAAGTGTTTGTCAAAGGGGGAAAGAACTGTATAATGCACCTCGTTGACTGCGGGAGTAGCTCAGTTGGTAGAGCACAACCTTGCCATGGTTGGGGTCGCGAGTTCGAACCTCGTTTCCCGCTCCA
>NZ_JBGVBR010000390.1:0-2534 GCF_045225735.1 Succinimonas sp.
GCCACCTCCAGCATCACCGCCGGAACCCCCACCAGAATGAGACAGAGGATATACACCGCCACAAATATGCCGCCGCCGTTCTCCCCGACGATATACGGAAAACGCCAGACATTGCCGAGACCGATGGCGCATCCGGCGGAAAGCAGGATAAAGCCCATGCGGGACTTGATCTTTTCAGCGGCGGAGGGGGCGCTGTTTTCAGAAACCATTTCGATTATTTCCCATGAACAACTGCAAAAACAGGCGTTATTTTACCCGAAATCAGTCCGGGCCGCTGTTTTGGATAGTTTTGGATAGCTTTTGACCTTAATTTATTGAGGTGTTACACCCTAGCAGTATTTTATCATGGTTCAGTCCGTAAGATTTTCGATAACGGCGTCTATGTCTTCAAGAGTCACACCAGTCAGATTAAGGATTCTTTTCTGCAATTTGGTTGGCAAATATCGACGGGCATACGTTCCTGTTAACAAATCCTTATCGGCTCTGATCTCTTCCAGCAAATCCACCACAGCCGGAATGCTGTTCCTTTTCTTTTCCCGCAGGCGTGCTGTTTCCGTTTTTGTAAAGAGCTGCGTCCTTATGACGGAAGCAACAAACCAAATCAGATTTTTCGCTTGCATTGAATTTTCGGAGTGAACTCCGATTTTATCCATGCCAAGCCAGCTTTTTAATGCTCTGAAAGTCTTCTCAACACCGTCTCTTCTGACAAGGGTTTCGATCGTCTCCGCAGCCGTCATTTCCTGATCGGAAACGTACACAATATAACCGCAGCATTTGTGAGCTTTATCGATAGCCGCCGAATTCCTTTCGAATGAATCAATCACATATGCCGGCACGCTGGCAGTCTTTCCTGATCCTCTTCCGCGCTGATTAACTTTTAGTGTGCCATCCTCATGACAGGAGATGTTAAAGTATTTGCGATACCCCTTAAGATTTTCACCTGTCATGCGGGTTCTCTTTTCCATATTTTTCTTCAGGTTATTCGCCTTTCCAATCAGATCGTTTTCCAAAGCGTATCGGTGGCTTGTTTCCAGTTCAGAATCCCACACAATATGGAACCAGCTTTCCTTTTCGTCATCCAGGAAGATTTTCTTCTTTACAGTCAGTGCGAACTTCCCATTTTTCAACATGAAATTGGCAGATTTTTTGACTTCGTCAATATGATTATCGAGAACCTCATTGGTGATATCCATGTTCTTTTTCAGCAAAAAGATAAATCCTATTCCCTTGTCCCTGAGGTCTTTGATATTGTCATATGAGACATACCCACGATCAGCTATGACCGCAATGCTGATGTTATCTTCGGTGTTTTTGTTTCGTTCCTGATGCCTTTGTTTCGACTTTTTTAGCTCGCTGAGACAGTCAAACATATTTGCCGCCTCACTGATGTCATTGATTGAGCCGGGATACACGTTAAAAGTTATTGGAAGCCCGTCTTTTTGGCGAATCACATATTCCGTATTCACCTGCTCTTCTTCAGGATCATCTTTTGCGTGTCCCTTCTGAACAAGAAACACTCCCTTCGCCCGGGAGTTTGTATTTGTGGAGTCATAACACACAAAAACACGGCCATCTCCAAGAGCCACAGGAGCCCAGGAATTTTTGAATTTATTGATGAGAGACAGCGATATCTCCTTTTCAAAAGCGCTGATAAAGCTGTCGCTCCGGATGCTATCTGAGAAAATAGCATGGCTGGCGGCCCAATGCGGAAAATGCTGCATCACTGCCGTTTCACCGGAAATCATGTACATCGCCAAATCCATGATTAACTGGGTGTTTTCTGTTCCGAATACATCCAGAAGGACATCATACAATCCGGACTCTTCCGCCAGTTTGTCTGCCACTGCATACAGCCCCACTGAAATGCAGTCAAACCTTTGCGGGTATTCCTTGCGCGCAGTGGAAGCTTTGCCGGCCTGAGTATTTTGCGAAGAACCTTTATTTGAAGGAAAGAGCTGGTAGTAAGTCGGGTTTGCGTACATGCGCCGATCCTTTTTCCAGTCACTGCCCGGACATAAAATCACACCGATGCATTCCTTTTTATGGTCTGCTCTTTTTCCGGTTCCGTTGGCCTTATCTACCCAGGTAGTAGTGGCGTTCCAGTAAACATACCCCTTCGCCGTCACAGAAACGCTCTTGGGAATGCCCACAATATTGTCTTCAGTCTTCGCAATTCTGCCCATAAATCAGCCCCCTTTGCTAGGGTATATTCTACACCCTAGCAAAGGGGGCGTCAACAACTTTTATGCAATTTTTTTCATACTATGGGAAACCGCATGACACAGCCATTTTGGTGTGTCAGGTGTATTTGAATAATGGGGAAAACTAGGGGATAACTCTCAATAAATTAAGGTTTTGAACGTATTTTCAGAGTCTGCAAAGGCCCGGGCAGATGCCTCTCCCTGACTGGCGTCTCAGCGCTGAAAATAAGGGAACTCCAAAGCATCACCCCCCAAAAAAGAAAACCGGCTTTCCGCGCCGGCTCAGACATGTCTGCTGGTCAGGGCTTTTTGGTGACAGGATCCCAGCAGAAT
>NZ_JBGVBR010000391.1:0-7051 GCF_045225735.1 Succinimonas sp.
TGAGTATAAGAGTCTTGATGAGCTCCCCGAGGCCTATAAGAAGCTGACCGCTGAGGGCCTGATGCTTAACAACCAGGCGGTATTCACCACCGGCTCCGACAAGGTGGTCAGAGCCACCGGCGGCAATATCACCGACCGCGCTCTCCTGGAAGCCGGCATCTCCCTCAAGGATCACGTCTTTGAGGAAAAGGTCTCCCGGAGAATCCCCTTCTCCAGCTCCAAGAAATTCTCCGGCATCATTATGGAAAGCGGCCGCTGCCTTATCAAGGGCGCTCCGGAAATGCTCCTGGATCGCTGCCGTCAGGCCTGCGATGCCAGCGGAAACCGCGTTCCCTGCGACACCGCCCCCATTAAGGATCTCTTAAACGGTCTCGCTGAAAAGGCCGTGCGGGTGCTCCTCCTGGCGGAAACCGCCGAACGTTCTCCGGACGGCGAAACCATTCCGGACGGCGATCTGGTATTTACCGCCGTGCTGGGCATCAGAGACGATGTGCGTCCGGAAGCCCGGGATGCCATCAAGGAAGTAACCGCCGCCGGCATTTCCGTGGTGATGATCACCGGCGACCGCCGCGAAACCGCCGTGGCCATCGCCAAGGAGGCTGGTCTTGTTACCTCTGACAAGGATATCGTGCTCACCTCCGGCGAACTCTCTCAGATGTCCGACGAGGCCGTTATCGAAGCTCTGCCCAACCTTAAGGTAATTTCCCGCGCCCTCCCTGAAGACAAGTCCCGTCTTGTGGAAGCCGCCAAGAGTCTGGATCTCGTTGCCGGCATGACCGGAGACGGCGTAAACGACTCCCCGGCGCTCAAGAAGGCCGACGTGGGCTTTGCCATGGGTTCCGGCACCGAGGTGGCCAAGGAAGCCTCCGAAATTGTTATCCTTGATGACAACTTCGCTTCCATCAGATCCTCCATCCTTTACGGCAGAACCATCTTCAACAGCATCCGGAAGTTCATCGTGTTCCAGCTTACCGTTAACGTGGCTGCGGTGTTTATCTCCGTATTCATGCCGCTGACCGGTCATGAGGTGCCGCTGAACATCGTGCAGATCCTCTGGATCAACCTGATCATGGACACCCTGGCCGCTCTGGCTCTGGGCGGCGAACCGGCTCTGGATCGCTACCTCAAGGCCAAGCCCAGAAAGCGTCAGGGCAAGCTTATTAATGGCTACATGCTCTCCTCTATTCTGACGGCTGCTATCTGGATCTGCCTGCTGGGCATCCTGCTGCTGTACGTTAAGCCCTTTGCTGATGCTCTGGGCTTCTCGGATCCTCAGGATCTGGCCACAGGGTTCTTCACCTTCTTCATTTTCGGCACCGTGTTCAATGCCTTCAACGCCCGTACCGACGGCATGAATCTGGGCGAGCATATCACTGAAAACCGGCTGTTCCTCATCGTGATGGGCCTCATCGCCGTTACTCAGGTGATCATGACTCAGAGCGGCACCTTCAGCGAGACCTTCGGCAACATCATGCACTGTCATGGGCTCTCCGTAAGCCAGTGGCTGGTAATCCTGCTGCTCTCCGCCACCGTTATTCCGGTGGATCTGATCAAGAAGGCCATCACGAAGGCAAAAGGCATGGATCCTGAGGTCTGATGCCGAGGAAGCATATGAAGCAAGGAATGCAAGCTTTAACAGAGCTTAGCTTCTAAGAGAGTTCCCCCGGGGAAAGGATAAGCGGATGACGCTGCCGAACCCGGGGGAATTTTTTTGTCTCCTGAAGCTTTGGAGATTTTCCGTGCGCTGTGTGGAAAATGTCTGGCACAGCGTTCCCTGAGGACTGCTTTCCGGGACGCATCTAAGGGAAGGACGTTTTTGCAGGTGACAGACGATCAGACCGGCAGGACTTACAAGCCCTTTCTGAGGTCATAGAGGAGTGATATCCGGAGATGATCTTTGGAGAGCCGTCGGGTCAAAGGATCCCAGGTAACTCAGGGAAACGGGGCTCTGTTCGGCAAGTCTCTGATAGCTCCTGAAGGAGCCGGAGCATTCCATAAAAAAGCGGTACGAACCGAGATCCGTTTTTAAGGGCTCCCGATAAAAGGCGATGAGAGTAAGACCGGACTCTCTCACAGCGCTCACTAAAGCCGGCAGATCTCTGATATTGCCCTCCGCCGTAAAATAATGCCGCATGTCCGCCTTGCTGTCCTCGTGGGCTTTAGCGGGAATTTCCGGAGCTCCTTCCGCAGCTCCTGTTTCCTGAGGAGCGGCGGCAGTCTTCCGGGTCAGGGCATAAAAACGGGTTTTATTGCGGTCATTGCCCTGAATCCCCGCAGCGGCGATGCGAAGACCGTAAACCGCGGCGGCTCCGGCGGAGGCAATGGCGGCGCTGTCCTTTTCGTGATTTTTAAGAAGCCTTTCTGCGCCGGCGGCAGTGCTGGCCACCTCCGTGAGCTCGGCCTCCGGAAGATGCTGCTTTAGCCATGTCTCGCTCTGGATGAGCCCCTGTTTGTGGGAGTAAACCCTTTTAACAGCGGCAAGAGATGTTCCCGGAAGCGTCAGAAGATGCTGAGTTATGGGAAGCTCCGCAGCCCCGGCAATGGCAATGTCAGGAGTGTTCATAAGAAAGGGGACATAAGAGGTCGGGCCTCCGAGAGTGTTTTCCGCCGGGATTACGGCGTAGGAGACCTCGCCCCGGAGGAGAGCCTCTACGGCCTCCCGGACTCCGGGATACGGCGCGCAGCGTTCCTCCTTTCTGAAAAGAGCATAGCAGGCCTCCTGGGAATAGGTACCCTGAGGGCCGAGATACCCCGCCCTGCCGGATCCGGCTAAACCGGGTGCGAAAAACTCATTTCCTGCGGAGGCGGCCGGAGCGCCGGCGCAGCCGGAAAGAGCCGGCGCCATAAGTACGGTCAGAAGCGCTGCCGCCGGAAGAGGCAAGAGGTTCCTGATCCCTGAGGCTCCCGTTAGCTTTGGGGTTCTTCCTGCGGTTCTTTCTGCGGTTCTTTCTGCTGTTCTGTTTCGCATGTCTTAATGTAGTCCTCAACCAGCATGGCAAAAATATGGGCAATCAGAAGGGAGCTGTAGTCTGTATCAGGCTTCCCCCAGAAATGCTCCAGATAATACTCGGTAACCTGGATTCTGTTTCTGATTCTTTCCGTCCCGGCCATAACGATCAGCGATATTTTGTCATAGTTATCAAAACGGAACTGGATTGCCATGGTTAAGCCGCCCCGGGAAATACAGGCGTCATGATACTTGTCCGGATGGGAAATTCCGGCGCGGGAATAGAGTTCGGAAATTAACTCCATATCGAATCTCATGAGTTTAAGAGCCTCCCCTTCCTGCTTGCGTCATAACAAAGCCGCCCGTCCGGCAGGATTGTGCCGGAAATAAAGTTATCCGTGATTGCCCTGCCGTCGTTTCTTCTGCCGGCCGCATCCGGAATCTTCATAAGCAGGCTGACATTGGGGTTCTCGGTGCGCCAGGAGCTTTTTCCGCCGGAATTACGGCGCTGGTGTTCCCGCCCTGAGGGAGCGCCGGATTCCGGCCCGGGATCCCTGAGGATGTCTTTATCCGGTTCTTCCTGCTGTTCTGTCTCGCAGGTCTTAAAGTAGTCCTCTACCAGCAGGGCAAAAATATGGGCAATCAGAAGGGAACTGTATTCCGTATCAGGCTTCCCCCAGAAATGCTCCAGATAATACTCAGTAATAAGCCGGAGATTTTTTGTGGTAAGCGCTCCTGCCGACACGAACAGCCGCAGTCTTGTTTCGCGTTTGAAGCGGAACTGGATGGCCATGGTTAAGCCGCTCCCGGAAATCGTGGCGTCATGATACTTTTCCGGATGGGAAATTCCGGCACGGGAATAGAGTTCGGAAATTAACTCCAAAGTCAGTCTCATAAGCTTAAAGAGTCCCTCGCTTACGCCATAACAAAGCCGCCCTTCCGGCCGGATTGCGCCGGGAAAAAGTTATCTGCGATTACCTTGACTGGGTCTCGCCCCGGTGCTGATCAGCGCCGCCGGCGTTTATCCGGGGTTTTCTTCAGACGCTTCTTAAGAATAGCGGCCATTTCTTCTGTAAACTTTAGATAATATCCGTCGTGCCGCATTCGCCCCCTTTGGAACAGCAGAACAGGCTTTGGCCACAAAACCTGCCTCGGCATCCCCTGTTTGCCTTCATCCGTGATGAGCACGGGTACAGACTGCAGGTACTGAACCAGCCGAACAGTTTTACTGTTTTTGATAGTTCCCGGATCCATTGCTCTCATGCGCATTGGGCTTTATTGTACAACGCCTTATCCGGCCGGAACTTGAGGAACGTTTTATTATGCGCTTTATCACAGCTCTGCCGGCTGCTGAGAAAAGCATCCATTGTCAGAGCCGGCTTCTGAATTTCTGCAGGCTTCCTTCCTGCCGGGCCGCGGGCGCCCCGGACGCAGCAGGCCTGGGCAATCAAAGGCTCCGACGCAGCAAGCCTGAGCAATCAATAGTGCCCCGGACTCAGCCAGCCTGAGCAATCAATACTGGCAGGAACGGATGTTAAAGTCCCGCGGAATAATAATTAAGAGGGAAGACGCCTCCGGCGCTTCCTGTTTAGTGATTAAAGGGGCTCCGCCCCTTTACCCCGGAAACTGCCTCGTATTTCAATTGTTGAAGCGCATGGCCGCCTCTTGAGGCCGGAATAATGGTGTTAAACGCTGATTGGGCCGTATACGGCAGCCTGATGTATACCGCCTCCGGCAGGGGCGAAACGCCGCCCTGCGGGGGAGCGCTGATTTCAGTCCGGGCCATGCCTGATCTGACGGCAAGCCCTCTTCTCACGCCCGCCATAACTCGCCCCGCCCGCCATGACTGCTGCCGGAAAACGGGAAATTTCCCGATCTGTTAAAGGAGCTGATCTGTTAAGGACGCTTCTCGGGATGTCAAAGTAAATTCCGCGCCCCCGGAGCCAAACTGACTTCCCAAACTGTCAGCGGCAAAACTGACAGAAAATGTACTTGAAAATGTATTTGAAAACGGTACCATGAAAAGTAACATGATAATGAGGCAGTTTACAGACGCGCTCCCGTGTTTCAAAAATTTTTTGACAAGGAGCCGTAACCGGCTTCCCTGTTATTCGTTACCATTGCAATTAAGGACGGCAAAGCCGGATGTTTCACAGTCAATCAATTAGGAGCAGTTATGAGTCTCGATTCAGCAAAGGCATTGGTTTTATCACTGGTTAAAAAACTTGGCATCGGCGGGGAAGACGCCGTTTCCGGCGATGACGGCATGTTCACTTTAACTCTGGAACAGTCCTGGATGCCTCAGATTCACATTTGTTATATCAGCTCTGATGATTCCATGGTTTTTTTCTCCGAGATTGGAATGCTGAATGCTGACAATGAGTACGAGATCCTCAGAACCATGATGAAGAGACAGTATCTGTTTGCGGATTCAAATGGCGTAACCACTGCTCTGTCCGATGATGACAATGTGCTTACCGCGCAGCTTAAGTTCGGAATCAGCGAAATGTCCGATGATGAGTTCGCTTCCCTCCTTAATAACTTTGTCGGCGAGACAGCAAAGTTAAAAGTCCTGGTATACGGTGAATCCTCCGAATCACCTTCCGATGGAAGCGCCGATATTTCTTTGACTGACAGCAGCGCTTTTATATCAGTCTGACAGCAGACATCACTTTTTAACAAATGCGGCCCGGCAAACGGCCGGGCCCTATCACTATCAAAAAATTGGGGAAACGAAAATGACCGGATTAAATACTTTAGACACCACGCAGCGCGATAACACTTTAGCAGATTTTCAGATGCAGCAGAATTCTTCCGGAAACCAAAATGGCAATGGTTCCGATGTCGGCAGAAGAACTGATGAAAGACCCCCTGTAATGGCTGAGGTTTCAGGCGAGAAGCTCCTCCAGAATGCCACAATACAAAAGACTGCCGGTTTGAGCAAAAATCAGACTTCGGCGCTTAAAAAACTCAGTCTGGCTAAAGTCGGCGAGTATCTGGGAAATCTGTTTACCGCTGTTGGAAAATCCGCAGTGAAGGGTTTCAGAGCCGTAAAGAACTTTTTCTCCGGACATCACAAAGCCGTGCCTTCCGCCGCCGAACTGAAGGAAATGAAGAATATTTTTTCCATCGGTCTCGAACTTGACGACGACAGTTCATCCTCCGGTAATATCAGCTACAAGGATTTCAAGAATTTATTCACCCTTGGCATCGGAAGCCTCGGGGATCAGCCGTATGCCAGCAAGGGAGAATTTTACCAGGCGCTTTCTGAAAAGCACGGCAGCACGATTTTCAAGCCGTTTGAGGCTCTGGTGGATAAGCTGTGCGTCAAGCTTGGTTCCGGGGATGCCGCAAAGGGTCAGGAGATGCTGAAGAACGCCGTAATCAGCATCCAGGGCTCCTTTGACTCCAAAAACGGGCTCCATGCCGAGCTTTTCTCATGCATGTTCAAAGATCTCAGCGGCGCCCCTGACAATCTGAAGGATACCACTGACAAGAATCCTGCTGATATCCTGAAGTTTCTTGATCAGCGGCTGAGAAGCATTGTAGGCACTCATGTTCTCGGCACCTCCAAAAATGCCGAAAAACCGGTTAACAGCAATGCTCAGGCATCTTCGCAGCAGGCTCCGGCGTCTGTTAAGCAGGCTCAGGCATCCGGCCAGCAGGCTCCGGCGCCGGATCTCCCGCTGAACAAAGAACTTGCTGAAAGCCTGATCTTCACGGCCAAGCCAGGGGCTCAAATAGACGGTTCAATTCTCCTTAAAAAAGATACTACCGGTCTCAAAAAGGCGGTTACTAATTTCATGAATAAGCAGGCAGCTCCGTTTATTCAGACTCATGGATCGGCAGCGGTTGCCTCCATGGTTTCAAAACTTTCGGGAATTCCGGAGGATGCATTAAAGGCCAGTTATGACCTGCAAAAAGCGCTGATTAACTGTCTGTTTATCAAGGGTAGCGAATCTGCAAACAAGCTTATTGAACTTCTGAATAACAACGGGACTGCAAAGGGCTTTGAAAAGCTGGTTAATGAGAGACTGCAGGAATTTGAAAAATATGTTCAGGATCCGGCAAAGATCCCTAATCCTGTTTCAGCTGCGGTTGGCT
>NZ_JBGVBR010000392.1:0-15245 GCF_045225735.1 Succinimonas sp.
AAACGATCGTGTTCAACAAGGAAAAGCCCGTACTCATACTCGGCATCGGGACGGCCGGCATCCGCCGCTCTCTGAAGCCATCCCAGAGCTTCCTCTATGGGCATTACCTCAGGATGAGAGTCGTTCATGGAATAGAGGGCATACATGGCGTTGTCGTCGTTATTATTGTTCGCCAGATCGGTGAAGATTGTTTTTGCTTCATCGTATCTCCCTTCCTTCATCGCCTTCTCGGCATCCTTGAATGATTTTTCACCACACCCGGTAAGAGCAATTGCGGAGATTAATACAAGAGTGGCAATCCTCGTTAATTTCATCTTTCTTATAACCTTGTCTTATCATCCTGCAACAGAAGGATAACGGCTGACCTTTATATCTAAAGCCGCAGAGCCGTCTGCCGCTACTGAAAACCCGCACCAGAAACGCTGAATCACCCAGAGGAGGTTCAGGTTCTGTCAAGATCAAAAATGAATATTAGCACATTATTGGCTCTTTAAAAAGCGGGAGATGCCTTAATTGAGATTTTTTGAGATACGGCGGGAAATTATGGCAGTTTTACGGGCGCAAAGTGCCTGAAGTCCGTCTTTTGGTTTAAATGCCTTAATAAATGCGTCCGTTCCCGGGGAGTAAAAACCCCATGATTCTCCTGAATGATAAATGAGCAAAGATCAGGCCCCTCCGGTCTCTGCCCTGCCGTAACCGCCATTTACCGCAATGCCAGGCCGCTCCTCAAAAAACCTGCGCTGATCCTGAAAAGAGAATTCGGCATCCAATTTCACTCTGCCGGTCAGGTATTGCGTCCCGAACTCCTCAGACAGAACTTCAAGTGCGCCGAGCCGGCCGTTAAAGCACTGGCATGCCAGCCATGGCAAAGCTTCCCCGCAAGCCTGACCGGGAGCTTTGTTCCGTATCCTCCGGGCCGCGTTACAGCGAAAGAGCGTACCCGTCCAGAAAATTCACCCAACTTTCATCGCCGGCCATATAATCCTTAAGTCCCAGGGCATATCCGGAGCAGGCTACTGTTCCGGACTGACTTACATAAACCGTAATGCCGGGATCAAGGGCAGTGTCCAGAAAGAATTTCCATATCAGGCTTCTGATATCTTCCGGATTCCGCATGGCATCCCTGAACTGTCCGGCTTTCCATTTCCGAAAAATATCCCGGCATCTCATGGTGTCCGTCAGCTTTCTGTATGCCGTTTCGTTCTTCACCTGGATGCCGGGCCTGCCCAGCGCCGGCGAAATCACCGCCCCGCCGGACCGAAAATTTTCCGCCCCGCCGTTAACAGCGGCATAAATAAGCTCCGCAGTCTCGCAGCAGCGTTCCTCCGGACTTGAAATTATCCTTGCCGGTCTGCCCAGATCCCGGAGCTTCCGGCCAAACAGAACTGCTTCCTCCCGGCCGGCGGCAGTAAGTCCGAAGCTGACAGAATCCTTTTCGGCATGGCGAATAAAGGCGAGTACCCGCTCCCCGGCGGGAAGCTCTGCGGCATCAAGCATGGCTAAGCCCCTCTTCCGGCAGCATGGCGGCATGGTCATCAGGTTTCATGGAGCGGCCGGCGCCGCTTCTCGGCCCTGTTTTCAGAATCATGGTGGCGACCAGGTGGCAGCACATAAGATGAAGATCCTCCGAGATCTGCATATTGTTCACCGGCGCATGAAAGGAGAAGTCCGACAGGGGCAGGAGCCTTCCGCCGTCAAAACCGGTCAGGGAAATCACCGGACAGCCCAGGGATCTGGCGTATTCGGCTGCCTTCACCACATTGGCGGAATTGCCGCTGCCGGAAATGACAACGAGCAAATCCTGTTTCCTGAGCATAAAGCGGAGCTGATAAAGGAAAACGTCACTATAGGAAATATCGTTGGAAATCGCCGTCACTGCCGATAAATTATCAGCCAGACAGCAGGCGGGCATAATGCCCCGGGTTACGGAAAAAGCCTTGTTCAGATCGTTCTGAAAATGCGAGGCCGTGGATGCGGATCCCCCGTTCCCGCAGAGATAGATCCGGCCGCCCGATGCGGCAACGGCGGCAATCTTTTCATAAATCCCGATGACGGCGCTGGTATCAATGTCCGCCAGAGCCGCAGTCACCCCGTCAATGTAGTTTTTGGCAATCACCTGGTTATCAATATCCATATTTCCCTTCACCGCTGTCTCCGGCCAGTATGTCATCTCAGCGCCGCCATCCGGAAGCGCCGGTTAAAAAAAAGTTCCTGTGATCATGGCGCCGCCCCCTCCCCGCTGCTGCCCTCTGCGGCAGGAACCGCCTTTCCGGTAAGCCGGGCCAGCTGCCGGAAGAGTTCGCGGTAATAGCCGCTTTGGTAGTGAGAAGGCGAAGCTCCGCCGATAATCGGGCTTCTCAGGTCGCTTTTCCAGCGAGTATTCCGCATATCCAAGTAAAAGGCGCCGGGAAACTCCTTAAGGAAAATGCCATCAGCCGTATCCCAGGCGGCGTTAACGGCATTAATCCAGTCCATTTTGCCATCCCAGGCGGAGATCTCGCCGGTGTCTTCGTCAGTCAGGTACCGGCTGAGCCTCCCTCCGATAAGAACGACATTCTTCACGTGATACGCATCCAAAAGCCTTCGAAGCCCGGCCGCGCTTTTCCGAAAAAGCTCCGCATGCTCGGGAGTCCCCGGAAACACTGCGGGACAGGAGGCAAAAAACCTTTTAAACACAGACTCCGCAAAATACTTGCTGTACGTAAAAAAGCTGTTCTCCCGAAACCTGATGACCGGGACAGCCGCATCCATGTAATTATCGATAACCAGCAGCTGAATGTTTTCCTGATCCAGGATCTCGTCCAGGTTTTTACGGAATTCCGGCTCAATGTACTTCCCGGCATCTCCCGAGACCAGGTCGGGATACTTCCGGAAGTCGCAGGCTGTTTTTTCCGAGAACAGGGAAATCAGCGAATTGTGAAACACCGTGCGTGCGACCCGAAAGTATTTCTTATACCCCGGGTTAAAATAGGCGTCCGAACGGAAAATGCTCCTTCCGAAGCAGGAGCCTATTACCAGCGTACTGACCGGAAGCCGGTCAATGTCCGCAAATGTTCCTGCCTGTCCCCGGCCGATTTCAAAGTTCCCGGAATTAATCCGGGGGGCGGCTGCCTGAAAATCGCGGGCTTCTCCGCTCCCGGAGAAAACAGCAATCCCGTCCTCCGCTTCAATTTGAACCCCGGCTGTTTTCATCGGGAAAATCCCGGGAGACACTGCATAGGCTAGGCGGCGGTTGTCGGCAGAGAGCGAAAGTTTAAAGCGATGCCCGGGATGCTGCGTCATAAACCCTGAAAGAGCGCTGCAGGGGATGGTTATGACCTGACGTTCCGGGTCTGCGCTGAGACGCAGGATATAGGGCCAGTGCTTGTTGGCATCCTCAAGCCAGGCCGATATTCCTGCGCCCCCCTGATAGCTGATAACAAGGTCGGTTCCGGCGGCGATTCCGGTAAGGGCCATCCGGCTCATGAGCGCGGCTCCCGGCCGGTTTTCCGGTTAATAATTTCCCAGCAGGCGGTAACAGCATCATTAAGCCCGTTAACTGCCCGGACAATCTCGGAAAGCATCTCCGTTTTCCGGTAATCCTGAAACAGGAGAGCATTCAGTTCCGCAGCCGTAAAGTCTTTCTGATGCCGGGCGCTCAGCGGAATGCCGCGTTTTTTAAGACAGAGCTCGATTTTGTCCCAGTAAAAGGTCATGACTATGAAGCGGGATTTCAGTTCCTTAAGGCAGTTTTCTCCCAGGAAATCCCGGATCACCGGGTTTTCGAAAAACTCCTCAGCCGTCATGGAATACTCCCGGAGCCAGGGCAGGCGCTTTCTGAGAAAGGCCATCATGACGTACATGTCCACTACAGCGCCTTTAAGAGCCTTCTTGATGCGGGAAACAGACACGGTGTCCCCGGGGGCGAAGGATGCCGGCGCATGGCAATATCCCTCAAAAATGTCGCTGGCGTTTTCCAGCGCGGCAAGATCCCCGATAAAGTCGTGGCCCGAGGTGTTTTCCAGAATGGCTATCGAGTACAGGCAGTCAATATTGCAGCGGAGAGCGTACTTCTCGGCATAGCCGGCAATAAGCGAGGCATAATCCCGGACGTTTTTGATATTCATGATGTTTTCGGAAAACGACGGCCAGGGACAGCTGAAGACCGCCGTACCCGCATCAAATCTGAGTTCGTAGCGGTTATCCTCCGGGGTGAGCGCGTCATAGGCGTCAGTGACCGGGTAATGCTGAAACTTCCCGTGGATATGATCAATCGGATGATCGAAGACGGTAACGATGGCGTAGTTGATAAGCAGTTCCGCGGTTTCGCGAATGCTGTTCTTCGGCTCGTCATAGACAATGGTAAGATCGATGTCGCTTTCAATGCGATCCGTAAGCTTGACCAGACTGCCAAACTCGTAAATAAGACACCTGTCAGGCAAAAAGCTCCGGAATCTGGCAATAACCTGCCGGATCACGTTCTGACGGAGTTCCCGGTATTTGCGCCGGAACTCAAAATATCCAGTCACGGCGGACTCATCAAATGATGATAAGACGCCGTACTCCCGGAAAAGAGCCGTTTTTTCAGCCAGAAACCGTCCTTTGCAATCCTCCAGAAAGGCATGATAGGCGTCATAGCCGATTATGGCTGTGCAGTCAAATACAAACATCTGTTCCCCTTATTCAGATTAACGCGGCTGATAATTCCCGCTGCCATTCCCTGCCCGGAAACCTCATTCCGGACAGCGCATAAACGCGTTCCCTGCCCATAAAGACGCAGGGGACGTCAAACTTCGTCTCACGCAGTTTCCTTTCTTTGAATTACGAAGCTTCCGATAACCAGAAGATCGATTCCCCGGGAGAGGAAGCAATTCAGGGCATCCTCCGGGGTGTTTACCAGGGGCTCTCCCCGCTGATTAAAGGATGTGTTGCAAAGCACCGGCACTCCGGTAATCTCCCGGAAAGCCCTGAGAAGACCGTAATAGAGCGGCTGATCCGGAGAAACTGTCTGCGGTCTTGCGGTATTGTCCACGTGTACCGCAGCCGGAATAACGTGGCGCCTGTCTTCCCTGACCAGGGCCGCCACATTCATAAAGCGGCGAAATTCCGGATCCCCCTCGAAATAGGAACTGTAATCCTCTTCCAGAATGCTGGGCGCAATGGGCCGCCACATTTCGCGATCCTTGATCTGATTCAGGCGAATGAGACTTCTTCTTGACCGGGGATCTGCCAGAATGCTGCGATTGCCGAGAGCCCGGGGCCCCGCCTCAAAGCCGCCCTGAACCCAGCCGGCAATAAGTCCTTCTGACAGAGCCTTGGCGACAATGCGGCACAGGGCAGCGGGATCATGGCGGGCGAAGCTTACCTGGTCTTCATACTTCCCGAGAGCCTGCAATGTCTCCTCATCCGTATAGGAGCACCCCAGTCCTGCCAGTTTCAGAGGCCTGTCCGCGCGGCTTTTGCCGAAAAGACGGTAATAAAGCTCCATGGCCGATCCCGCGGCAGTGCCGGCATCGGAAGCAAACGGCGGCACGAAGATGTGGCTGAAGAGTCCCGCATCGGCAAGCTTGCCGTTGGCAGCGCAGTTCAGGGCCACGCCGCCGGCCATGGCCAGACTGTCCATGCCGGTAACTTCTCGCAGTTCCGCCGCAAAATCCAGGATCACGGATTCCAGAGCATGCTGTGCCGAAGCCGCGAAGTTTGCATAGCTCATCACCTCTTCGGCATTGCCGGCCTGGTAGGGAAAGCAGTTTTCCTCAAAATATGCGGCCAGCTGCTCAGTGCGAAGGCCAATGGAGGCGAAGATGCCCTCATTATCAATATTTTCCAGTCCGGAAAACAGCCTGCCGTCCCGGGACGGGCTCAGGGGCATTTTCATAACCGGTCTGCCGTAAGAGGAAAGCCCCATGAACTTTCCCACCTCGCGGTATTTGCCGTAAAGCCCGGCGTATCTGGCGGCCCGGTTGTAGAAGATGCCCGGAGAGTGCTGAATGCCAATCTGCCGGAAGAATGAAATTTCCCCGTTGCGATATACCCCAAGGGAGGCCGCGGCGTCCTCGCCGCGGTTGTCTGTTACCAGCACGGCGCATTCCCGAAAACCGCTGAGACGGCAGGCGCTGGCCGCGTGGGACAGGTGATGCCGTATAGAATAAACCGGAGGCCGGCAGCTCCCGAAAATTTCCCGCGGCAGGAACCAGTCCGGATCCTCGTACATCGTGTACTTCGCTTTCTCGGTTTCGCTCATCTCATAGATTTGATTGCGGTACTTCCAGTCCATGCCCACGGAAACGGCGGTCACATCGGCCATGGTGATCCCCTCCCGGTTCAGGCATTCCTGTATCGCTTCCGCCGGGGATTCGCCCAGGGCCATTTTGTGTCTGCTGATTCTTTCCTGCTCGACGAACATCACCAGTTCGCCGTCCCGGATCAAAGCCGCCGCTGTGTCATGATGTCCGATATTGAGACCCAGAATGTACTTTTTCATAAAATATTCCTGTTCATTTATCCCTGTAGATAAAAGAAAGCAGCGATTCCCGCGAAGTTCCGGCAGGATCGGCAAGTCCGCCGCTGTCATACACTATGCGATCCAGCAGACGTTTAACGGCGTTCTCTTCGTTTTTCAGGGAGCTGAAGGAAAGATAGGCATCATAAGCCGGGATATTGAGCATAAAGGGATCCTGCCGGAATCTGCCGATATAGTCGGCGGCGAATGCGGTTATGCCGGCAGAAATGCTCCTTACGGCCGGATAATTCTCCTGCCTTTCCCGGTCAAACCGAAGGCCCTTTGCCGTGTAGCCGAGAAAGGACGGCGAGCAGGACTGCGTAAAGAGCTCCAGCATCAGATTCGCATTGGGAAATCCGAGGTTCCGGTGAAGTTCCAGGAGATCCCGGTTATGACTTTGGGAAAACAGGTACGCATGGACAGATCCGTCCATGACACTGAGATCCGCTATCCTGACAACCGGCTGACGGTAGCCGGCCAGGAGAGCATGAACTCGGCAGTCTCTCTTCACAAAATGACGGATAATCCTTTTAATAATCAAAGGGCCGGTTCCCGCCCAGCCCACATCAGCCACGGCAATTCCGGAAGCATTTCCGACGGCTTTGTCCACTGCCTGAATCGTCGCTTCAATGTCGGGCATATAGGAACTGATAATGAGTTCCTTGTGATCATAGAACATGCTTTCGATTAGCGGAGCCGTTTCCCTGGTCAGGAGATCCTGAACAGCAAGACGGTATTCGCCAAGATGCGGCACAAGAGCATCAAGATCCAGAAATTTCAGAAAATGGCCCAGTTCGATGCGGTAGACGCCTCTTGCCTTGTGTCTGATCATTCTCTGGCAGAATTCATCGAAGCTGTCCCAGGCGGTGAATTTCATGCCGGCAAACCGCGACCAGTAAAAGTACTCGCCCGGCCGATGCCCGGGGAGCATGTCATAGATTTTGCTTACCAGATCACCGTCCCGTGAAAGAAAGAAGACTTTGTCAAGGCCGGCATTCCTGGCAAACTGATTAATCCACTGCGCAAAACCCAGAACGTACATGCCGCCGTATAAATAACCGAACCGGAAAAATTCATCATGCGCCGCAGGCTCATCCTGATCTCCGGAGTTGCAGTAAAGACGCTGGTTTGCCAATGCCGAATAGACCCGTCCGGCCATATATGACATCCCGGGAACACGATTCTTGCCGCCGATATCATTGGCGTTAGGGTAATGAACGGAGGCTATGCCGGCCTTTCCGGCGTTTTCGGCATCGGCTTTGGGATCATCTCCGACATGGACAACGCTGAGTCCTTTGCAGCTTTCCCTGAGATACTCAAACAAATCCCCCTTTTTTTTGGATTTTCCCAGTTCCGAGGATACAAGAATCCTGTTAAGATTCCGATATCCCGCTTTTTCCAGAATCCCCCTGATCTGCTCCCGGGACAGGTACATATCCGAGGAGATCACAATTTCCCTGCGGGCTTTCTGGCACAGGGACACCACCTTTTGAAAGAAGGGACTGGCATAACAGTAAGAAAGCTCCAGTTCATATTCAAGTTCCGCGGTCTTACGGGCATCAAGACCGGTTTTGCGGGCAATCAGACTGTGTATATCGTCCAGGGAAACATTATCGTGATTGCAGTTCCGGAGCCGTTCCATTCGGACCTCGTTCTCGGAATCCGCTCTGATGCTGGAAAACTTGTAAAAGCCAAGCCGCTGCTCCATTATGGAAAACAGAACTCCGGGACTTGAGAACGGCCGGAGAATCAGAGTGCCAAATACATCAAAGGAGATGACATCGTACCCCAGAAGCTGTTCTGCCAGCTCTTCCGGCGATATTCCGATATGCTCATAAGCATGGTTCATAACTGCAATTTCCCCTTTGAAGACGGCTCCGCGGACTGACTTTGTAAGACCGGGATCCTGATAAAACAGACATCATTTGAGGTTCGCACCATCATAGCAAACAGACTGTTCATCAGAAGGACACCAGGCAAGGAAAACAGGACTGAACTGATTTTGCGAGAAAACAGAGCTGTTTCGGAGGATGGTAACCGGGACATTGGAAATTACTGTTTAAGAATGCAGAAAGGCGGGAAAAGAAAGGCGCGAATTACCTCAAAGACGGAGCGCGGCCTCCGGGAATTTCCCCGGTATGCGACACACCGGCCGGGATAAACGGGAGAAAGATCAAAAAACAGTAATACACTTGCCCTCTTTCATGTACAATTCCTGTGTTTGTGCAGGCGAGCCCGCCGGAGCGGGCTCAAGTAACTTCTGCCTGTTTACGGAAGGCCTTATGTCAAAAAAAGTCAGAAAAATCGGGATATTCAGCAGAGTTCAGAATAAGTCGGTCGCCAAAACCCTGCTCAGTCTTATTGCATTTCTGGAGCGGCGGGGGGAGACGGTTTTCCTGGAAAAGGAAACTGCCCGAAAGCTGGAGCTCAGCCAGACCGCGCTGCCCTTTTCCGAGATTCCCAAAGCCGCGGAGCTGATTATTGTGGTGGGCGGCGACGGCGCCTTTCTGGGGGCCAGCCGGGCGGTGGGTCTTTCCGGAATTCCCATGGTGGGCATCAACACCGGTCATCTGGGCTTCCTCACCGATATCGCTCCTGATGATTTCGAAGGCCCCCTGGAGAAGATCATGGCCGGGGAATATTTCCTGGAGCAGCGGTTCATGCTGAACACCGGCATTCTGGAGGACGGCGTCATCACCCAGAACTCTCTGGCTCTTAACGAAACCGTCATTCAGGGCAATCTGGCCGCGCACATGATCGACTTTTCCGTATTCATAGACGACAACCTCATGTACACCATCAAGGCTGACGGACTCATCATTTCCACTCCCACCGGCTCCACCGCATATTCACTGTCCGCCGGCGGCCCCATAGTGGATCCCTCCCTGAACGTCATGGTGCTGGTGCCCATGTTCCCCCATTCTCTTAACTGCCGTCCCTTTGTGTTCCGGGGTACCTCCGATGTAAAAATCAGGTTTGAAATTCAGGACTGCACCGAGGACATTATTGTGAGCTGCGACGGCCAGGTGGCCATGAAAACCAGCAGCGCCGCCAGCATTCTCATAAGAAAGAGCCAGGAATCCATTCAGATCTGCCACCTGAAGAACTATGACTTCTTCAACATTCTCCGCAGCAAAATCGGCTTCGGCGAGCCCATCCGCCACCCCGGAGTGCGGGAGGAGATCCCGGATAAGGCTCCGGCCGCAGCCCCGGAAAAGGATCCCGAAGCGGTTCCGGATCCTGCTGAAATTCTTATCTGAGGGAGCTTTGCTGATTTTAATTTCCGAACCGGCAAATGAAGAATCCCCCGAGGGCCAGGCTTTCGGGGGATTCCTTTGCTGCAAGTTCTCCGTGGCGGCAATAAAAAAGGCCCTGAACCCAGAGCCTTTCATTCTTTCTTGCCGAACCCGTCAGTCCGCAGTCAGCCGGGGTTCCTCCCGGGATCTCGCAGCGGCTCTCCGGCGGCGGGAGGCGGTCTCCGTATTGGCATCCACCTTGAAGATGCTGAAGGTCTCAAGCATATCCTGAGCTCCGGAGGTAAGGTTGGAGCAGGCCTCAGTGCACTTGCTCATGTCCTGGGCAATTTCCTGGGCGCTTTCCTTCATCTTCTCCACTCCTTCCTGAATCAGCGAGAAGGTCTGATCCTGTTCGGCGGTGGCAGAAGCAATCATGGTGGTCATGTCGGAAATTTCGCCGATATGAACATTCATCTCCTTAAGCTTGGTAACTATGGACTCCACGTACTCGATGGTATGGCTGCAGCTTTCGGAGCTTCTGCTCATCATGTCCACGGCATTCCCGGTTTCGGTCTTCAGAGAGAGAATGGTCTTTTCGATCTCGGCGGTGGATTCCTTGGTGCGGGAAGACAGCGCGCGCACTTCGTCCGCCACCACGGCGAAGCCGCGGCCGTGTTCGCCGGCGCGGGCAGCCTCGATAGCGGCGTTAAGAGCCAGAAGGTTCGTCTGATCCGCAATGCCGCGAATGGTTTCCACCACTGAAGCAATGCCCACGGTAAGAGCATCGAGATTTTGAATGGCCACGGAGGTCTTATCGATGTCGTTCTTCAGAATATCCACGGAATTTCTGGCATTGTTGGCAATGGTTACGCCGTTTTCGGAGAGGTTGTGCACCGAGGTTACCTTGGTGGCGGCATCGCTGGAGTTCCGGGAGATCTCGTCAGTGGCAAGATGCATTTCCCTGATGGAGTTGGCAAAATCAGCGGTAACCATTCCCTGATTGCGGATCTGTCCCTCCACGTTCAGAGAGGCATCGTTGCAGGTATTGACGCCGTCCATAATGGAACGGCTCATGGCTTTGGCAACACCAACCATTTTCGCCTGGTTCTTCAGGAACTCGCTCATGTTCCGGGACATGATGCCGACTTCATCATTGGAATCACAGCTGATCTTAACGGTAAAGTCATGATTCTGATTCATGTCGCTGATGGCGCTGGTAACCTTGTCAATGGGATCGGTGACATAGCGTCTGGCGCAGATCTTTACGGCAATAAAGATAAGAATCATGAGCATCAGAACCCCGATTAACTCAATGAACTCGGTATTCTGAAGCCCGGCAAGAATGGCCGCCTCGTCCAGTATAATGATGAATTTCCAGCCGGAATCATTGATGGCCGAGCCCACTGCCAGACGGTCAATGCCGGTATTTGTCCGGTAGGACACAAAACCGTTCTGAGAATTTTTAAGCAGATTATCCAGAAATTCATCACTGAATAACGGTTCGATTTCAGTGGCATGCCGGCCCCGGAGATCCTTTGCTCCCCAGGAAACCACGTTATTCTTGCTGTCCAGAAGCAGGAGACGGCCGGAATGAGGGAGGGCAATGTCCTTGGCGGTGGAGACAATGTCATCGGTGTGAACGTCCATGCCGAACACGCCGCCGTCTATTCTGACATACCAGGACACCACCCAGTCATTTATGGATTCCTCATAATCCATGTCATCCATGACGATCTTTGAGGTTGCTTCCTTGAACCAGTCCTCATCCAGAAAACTGTAGGGATTCACATAAACGCCGTCGGCAAATTCCTTTTCGGTCATGTCGCTGGAATAAATTTTGCCTGAATTTTCGGCAAAATAAACATCGGAATTATGCGCCCGGGCCACGGACATCATGAAATTTCTGTCGTGATAGTACTCCTTCCTGACCTTAGAGAGGTAGTGCACCAGATCGACATGATGCTTCTGCCATTTCAGAAGCTCACGGGTACTTTCCTGCAGCACGGAGTTCACCAGCTGGTAGGTATCTTTAATGGCTCTTTGTTTCTCAAAGAAGTGGCTGTTTACCACCACGGCGGCAAAGAAAACCACCAAAGGAGCAAGGGAAAGCGCGAACACCTTAGAACGGAGAGATTTCAGCATATTGTTATATTCTCCCCATGAATTGAACAGACATACATCCTCACTTACCTGACAGACCTGTCACTGTTTTTGAGTCACTGCTTCTCAGAGTGACCGCAATCTCTGAAATTCTATCATACAGGTTGATCCTGCTGTCCCGCATACACAAATTTACTCATGAGCAATTTGCATTTGTGTGAAGTGGGCTGATAAATTTGGCAATCACCAAGGGGAAATGAAGACGTTTTCATGGCCGCTTTTCTGAAAATCAGCCGTGATAAACGCATGTTTTTGAACATGCGGCCATAAGGGAAACAGCAAGACCGCCGGAGGAGAGTTTAAAAGAAGGTTGCGGGATAGCCCTTCTCCCGATCCGTCATCAGGATGTCCAGGCACTTTTCGATCATGATGCCCTTGAACTTGTCGGTGTTGTTCTGATTTCTGAGCACCATTTCCCGCACCAGTCTCATGGCTATTCCGGTGGCCTTCGGGAAGCTTTTGCCGTTAAGGATGGAGCCCATGAGCACGGACAGAAAAATGTCCCCGGTGCCCGGAAAGAATACCGGAATCTTGGTATAGGGGATGGTGAAGTAGGTTCCGGTGGCGGCATCATAGCCTCCCACCATATCCGTATTGTCTATTCTTAAACTGGTGACGGCCACGGATTTGGCGCCCAAGCTCCGGAGGTCGTCAATGAGCTTCCGGAGTTCCTCCCGGGTGATATAGTGCTGAAAGCTGCGTTCCGTAAGAAATGCGGCTTCGGTGTAGTTGGGAACCGCATAATCGGCTACCTTCAGGAGTCTCCGGAAACCGGCCACGGTTTTTTCAGTCATGCCGTTATAGAGGGAGCCGTTATCAGCCATAATGGGATCCACAAAGATCTTCACTCCCGCGGCGGATTCCCCGGAACAGAAGTCCATGAGGAGATCCACCTGTTCCTCGTTGGCCAGAAGCCCGGTGGAAATCGCATCGAAGGAAAAGCCCAGCTTTTTCCAGACCGCAATGGTGTCCTTCATGTAGGGAGTGGTGTCCTGGATCCGGAAGAGTCCGTAATCCAGCGTATTGGAGACAATGGCGGTGGGAAGATTGTAAACATCGTGTCCCAGCCCGGTGAGTACCGGAATCATGGCGGAAAGAGCCACCTTGCCATAGCCGGCGATGTCGTTAATCAGTAATACCTTTTTGCCCATAGAGCGAACGTGTCATAAGGAGCCGGATGTCAGCAGTCCGAGCCGGAAAATCTGGGCCCTCTCGCGGAGCATGGCTGACCTGATTCCGGGAGGGATGATAAAGGAGCCATTTTAATGAAAAAGCGGCTTCGCGCAATACTTATCTTGTGTTTCTCCTTATCTTTCTCCTGATCATCCTTCTTTATCTCCCTGCTCTCGCCACTTTCTCTTTGCCGGCGCAAAAAAAATGCCGGAGCGCCAGGGCTGCGGCATTATTCAGAAGCGGCTTAGCGTCAGGGCTGTTTAATGCTGACCCAAACGGCCGGACGGACGGTATTGTTCTCGTAATCGGCAAAGTGGCCGATCTCTCCCAGGGTGCCGGTGGAAAGCACATAGGAGGCATAGCCCTGGAAAAAGCCCGGGGAACGTGTCCACCAGCCGGTATTGCCGTTATCCCGGTCTTTGCGGGCGCCGTGATTTACCGCCGCAGGAGACGGAGCGCAGGCCCGGGATGCTTCCTCCGGAAAATATTGGAGCACCTCGTCATTGCTGAGCAGGAATACCCGATCCTCCGTGGCATTTCCGCCGAAGGTGGGATACTGTCTGCTGTCGGGGTTGTCCAGAATTACCGGCATGATAAGCTCCCGTTCTTCAGGAGAAAAGGATCCCTCCAGAAAAGAGGTATTCAGCCATTGTCTGACGTCGCTTTCTTCCCAGGTCAGATCCTTAAGGGTATCGTTATAGGGCCGGGCATCGATGCAGGACGAGGTGATAAGGAGAGCCTGATCCCCCTGCACCGACAGCACCTGCCAGGAGAGATCCTCCGGAACCAGGGGATTTCCTGCAGGATAGGAACCCAGATATACCGTTTCCCCGGGGACAAAAGGAGCCTCCTCTGCCGCTCCGGTCAGGGACAGCGGCAGCGCCAGGGCCGGAATCAGGACTGCGGCAAAGAGCAGCCTGGCGATTTTTGAAGATTTCAGCGGTGTCATAAGTTTCCCCCCTGTATGCGCTGCGGCGTTTCTGACCAGGCTTTGAAAAGCTAACTGTCTGAGCTCCGGACAGCGACGTTGCAGCTTCTTTTGTAACGTTAAAGTACCCTTCCGACTGTTCAGAAACAATCAGGAATTTTATCCTTTGTGATATCGCTCAGAACTGAATTCGGTTACAGCCGGCCGTCATGTAACAGGTTTCAGGATTGCCGAAGAGGGAATGAATGAAGGATTGAGGAGAAATGGCGGAGAAAGGGATGAATAAGGGATTAACCGGCAAATCATCCGGGACTGCATCATGAAGGATCCCTCTGGCAGATTCGGGGGCATGATAATGGTCTCCGGAAAATATCGTTTCGCGGAGACACTGCCCTGGCCATTCCGAATCAGGATTTATAATGCCAGACCCGCCACTCGTCCGCATCCATGACCTTGCGGGCCCGGTTCTTGATGCTGGTCAGGGTCATATCCATTGACAGGATCGCGCTTAAATCGCTCCCGGCTTCGTCGCCGTCCTTGCTCCTGAGACAATAGTTCGTGAACATGTGGCAGTTGTTAAGCGCAATGTTGTAGTCCCCCAGATTGCGGCCCACCATGCTCAGGGCTCTCCGAGCCGCCATCTTTTTGCCAACGGCCTGTCCCTGATGGCTGGAAACGTAAATGCTGAAGCCGATGCCGCCGCTGATAAACTCATCGGGAGAGACCAGATTTATGATGCATTTGCCCTCCTCATTGGTGAGCTCGACAATGCACTTTTCTCCGCCGCCCACGTAAATGCCGGAATGCTCCGCACAGCCTGAGGCCAGATCAACGTACAGCACCGAACCGAACACCGGAGTTACCGGATCCCGGAGCACGTTGTCAATAAAGGATTCAGCCAGGGAAGTTCCCGGAGTGGGAATGCGACCGATGCCTTCCTTGGGAAGATCATCAGGAAACCCGGGAAAAGGATGGTGATTCGGCTGTTCGGTAAATACATTCTGGTTACGCACGATTGACTTGGCTGCTGAATAAAGCGCTTTTCCGGCAAATTTAAATAATCCCATGATAGTTCTCCTTTAACAATTTCAGTCATTCATATGATGAGCTCTGTCTGCGCGGCCGGAAAAAGCATCCAGTCTCCTGAAAGCCTGCTTCCGGAGACGTGGCCGGAGTTTCCGGATCAGTCTCTGTAATGCCAGACCCGCCACTCATCAGCATCCATGACCTTCCGGGCCCGGTTCTTGATGCTGGTCAGGGTCATTTC
>NZ_JBGVBR010000393.1:0-2499 GCF_045225735.1 Succinimonas sp.
TAAAAGCTCGATCTCCGCAGTGTAGTTTTTGCCGTTAAATCTGTAGGGCTGGAATACCGATGACCTGACTCCGGGGTCAGGAGAACCGGTACTTTCCCCGGGATCCGGCCCATCTTCTCCGTTGAGCCATCTTCTGACCTCGTCATAGCCCCAGCGTCTATTGGGGTTATCCTTATCGTTACGGTGGGAAATATCCTTGTAGGTAAGCCCCAAAACCAGTCTTTTAAGATCTTCCGGGAAGTTTTCCGGAAACTCGATTTTGCTGATGGAAGCCAGCCTTGCCGACTCTTCCGGAGACAGTCCGGGATTCTGAAACGGGGTAAAGCCGGTAAAGAGTTCAAAGACGGTGATGCCGAGAGCGTAGTAATCGGTTTCCTTATGGAAGATCCCCTGCAGAGCCTCGGGAGCGGCATAGGCCAGGGTCATGCCGGTCTGGGTTACCACAAAGGTGTTCTTCCCGGCATCGGAACTGATGCCAAAGTCGATAAGGACAATATGCTCACCGGCATCATCAGGAATCAGATTGGCAGGCTTAAGATCCTTGTGGAGGATGCCGATATCATGCACGGCTTTCAAACCTTCAATAATTGACGGAATAATGAGATTTCTGAGGTCTTCTTCTGAAAACCGGGTGCCTTTGGCCAGAAGTTCCGCCAGGGCTGCCCTCCTATAGTACGGACGTACCACATACGGATACCCCTGATATGCGCCAACGTCCTCCACCGGAGCCACGAAAGGACTTGTTACAGTCTTCAGCTTTTCCAGCACATCCGGCTTTACGGCATTTTCCCGGCGGTAGTATTTGAGGAGAAACTTCTTTCCTGAATTACTACCAACTACCGAGCAGAGATAGATATCTGCCTCACCGGAAACAATCTCCAGCCTTGAGTCTATATGGAACTCACCCAGTGTCAGTCCCGTAATGTCCGGAAGTTTCTGAACGATATTTACCTTAGTCTCTTCGAATTTGCTTGACAGAGATGAGTTTACTTTGGTTTCGGTCATACAGGAGCCTCACGGAAAAGCAGTTTGAACAAAATCAGTAAACAAAATCCGCAGCCTGATGTCAAAACCAACGCTTGATAATTATTACTTTGCTAACAGATTGCCATCACCACCGAAGCAACGCAAAGATGCACCAGCATGATAACCCCCGGTACGTTAAATCGAACTCCAATTTTACGTTGATAAGCCCCCATAAATACGAACATCAGGCTTGAGTTTTAAAGGATGGCAACGTTAGAATGGGTTACAGATCAGTGCATTTTGGAGCAGAAACAAACGGACAAGCAACTTATGGAATCAGCCGGCAATAATAAACTCCCCAAATGGGTTCTGAAGGATAATGACCTCACCGTTCGCGCTCAGCTTCTCATAGAAGGCCTGTCGCAGGTTGCTGCCGCTTTTGAAATGCATAAAACTAAAGAGCTGGCGCTCCCGCTGGTTATGACCGCCACTGTGGCTCCGGAAGCTCTCGCCAAAACTTACCGAAAAGCTATCGTTGACCTTCTCAATAGTGACAGCAATGACAACGTTATTGGCATTGATCCAGACAATAATACCGACAGGAAGAAAAAATCAGCGGCTGCCTCTGATAATTCTCAGCCGGATGCCAACTCAGAAGAACCGCAAGAAACCAGAAAACTGCTCTCCCTTGTGACAACTGACGAAATCATCTCAAATATCAGGAAAGCACTGCAGAACCCGCAAGGAACCGCAAGGCTCATTTCTTCGCTTGCCGAGATAAGACCTTTTGAAGCGTGGGGCTGTGATTATACCCCGGACAACAAAGCCTATTGCGTAACACTGATTGATTACCAGAATGCTCAGAGAAACCAGCTGGCGCAAACCCTGTTTAAGGATCAATGCGCTGCTCACGGCATTACAATTGACAGGGAAACCCGGTACTCGTCTGATATGAGGTTATACCGGATAAGACTTGGCAGCAAGACGGACATGGAAGCCGTTCGTAATTTTGAAGGCGTCCACTGTATTGAAGAGGCAATCCCCATCCGCAATGAGATGGGATTCATCCTAGCGTAAGAACAGTTTTGCTCCCGCTTCATTCCAGACTAAGCCTTATCATCCAGAATCTGGTACTCCGTAAGCTTTTTCCGCGCCGGAGATATCACCATGCCGACACGAATAAGCTTTATGCCTTCAGGAGTTACGCCGGAGTCGTAAGTTCTGAGCTGCTCCAGAGCCTCATTTATGGCCGCCTTCCGAGAAAAGCCCTTTCGCATCATTTTGAAGGCAATCACGAGCCTGGTGGCGCGGGTTCTGATTTCCATCCCCGAAAACCCTGAAGCGCTCATGCTCTTCCGGGATTTCAGAAAATCACCCCGGGGAAGCAGTGCGTAAATAAAGTCCCGAACGGTGTTTTCATCATCGAACAAACTGGCGTGAGAGCTGCTGTCATAAGAACCAGCTCCGTCAGAGAGAACCTCATTAAAAATCTCAAAAATCCCGGCAATAGCACCGGAATCCGCGAGAGCTCCA
>NZ_JBGVBR010000394.1:0-5988 GCF_045225735.1 Succinimonas sp.
TGGCGTAAAGCCGGTAAAGAGCTCAAAAACGGTGATGCCGAGAGCGTAGTAGTCGGTTTCCTTATGGAAAATCCCCTGAAGAGCCTCAGGAGCGGCGTAACAGGGAGTCATCCCGATCTCTGTTACCACAAAGGTGTTCTTCCCGGCATGAGAGCTGATCCCGAAGTCGATAAGAACAATACGCTCTCCGGCATCATCCGGAATAAGGTTGGCAGGCTTAAGATCCTTGTGGAGAATGCCGGCATCGTGCACGGCTTTCAGGCCTTCTATGACGGACGGGATAATGAAAGTCCTGAGCTCTTCTTCAGAAAACCTGACTCCGTCAGAAAGAAGTTCTGCGAGTGTTGACATCTCGTAGTACGGCCGTACCGCATACTGATACCCCTGATATACGCCATAGCCCGCCACCGGGGCTACGAAGGGACTTGTTACGGTCTTGAGCTTTTCCAGCACATCCTGCTTCAGGGCATTTTCCCGGCGGTAGTACTTGAGGAGAAACTTCTTTTCGGAGTTGCTCCCGGTTCCGGAGCAGAGATAGATATCCGCCTCCCCGGAAACAATGTCCAGCCTGGAATCCGCATGGAACTCACTCAGCGTAAGTCCGGTAAGATCCGGGAGCTTCTCGGTGCTTCTTACCTGAGTCTTTTTGAACTTGCTGAAAAGCGTTGCGTTAACTTTGGTTTCTGACATACAGGGCCTCACAGGAATCATGTTTAAACAGCATTAGTAAACTGAATAAATTACCCTATGTCAAATCCGATGTGTAAATCTATTACGTGGTTAACAAAAACAGGGTATGTTAAATATACGCATTACGAAGTCAGCAGGACATCACTGACCAGAGGTACAGAGGAATGAAACAAAGGCGTATCAAGTCTAATTTCCTTCACTAACTGTCGTAACAACATGTATCCGGATGTAAACAGTACCAGGTTATCTCGGACTAATGGAAGACGATGATTTAGCTTGTGCCGACAGAAGATCCTGACGGCAGAAAATACTTCATAAAACAGGATCCGCTTGCTCCGTGTCCAGGGCCCCAGAGCGCTGTTCTGCGCGCTCAGCTGTCAGAAAGCTGAGGTGTTTAAAACGGTTATATTCCTGAGATACCTGCGAGACAGGCAAAGGACTTTTATGACCCTTTCAGACCTGAAGAGCCCGATGCCGTGCAAAGAACGGAAATCGGATTGGTTTATGGGTTTGATAACGGAGCCCGGAACAGACTGACAAGAAATCTGGCATTTGCCAAAAGATCCGTGATAGCTGATGACAGAAATAATCGAAGCTCTCAGGAAAAAGAAAAGCGCTCCTGAACCAGTACCTGAAGCGGCAGAGAGCCTGTCCAAGAAGCTCTAAAAACAAACCAAAATCCGATCAGGACTTAGAATTCACGTTATATGTTCCAGTCAAAAAGCTGATTAAGGTAGTCCGCCCGGGTAATTGTTTTTCCGTTTCTGTCCTTGTATTTCCGAACTCTGAGAACCTCCGAAAAACCCTCTTTGCTGAAGTATATGTCACGCACCCCTTCCGGAGAATCCAAAGCGACTTCTATGGCGGCTTCATCATCAAGATCTCCTTCCCCAACTTCAGAATAAAACTCATAAACATAGAAAAGCGTGACCAGATATTTCAGAAGAGTGCCGCCCCGCAACCATGCCTTGTGTGATAATGCCCGCATATTTTCATCAGAGTTTTTTTCAGCCAAATACTTCAGAATTTCTTCGAAAATCTCGCTGTGATTCTGTCCTTCCAGGGGCTTATGATCCCGGATATCATCGGAGGAATCTCCTTCCCGGTCGATGACCAGAATATGAACCTCTCCGCTTCGTTTTTCATCAGAATCCGCTGCGGCCAGGCTGTCCAGGAACTCAAACAAATCCCTTGCGGAATCTGTATCCGCATCTGCCCGCTGCCATTCCTGCTGCCCGCCATCCCGGAGAGCTTTTTCGTAATCTTCCCTGTTGGCAAAAGAAATAAACTTCAGCTTCATTATCAGATCCTTCTTCAACTGGATTTATGACAAGTCTATTGTAAACTTTTTTGTGCCTGCATGAGGAACAGAACCGGGCATTAAAGGACATAGAGCAGATGAGTCCCGGGATGGCTGGTTTGACTGGGAACCAAAAGGTTCGAGGTCTGCTGTCTGGTATTTTCGGAATTCCTGGTGCAGATCGGGACGAACAAGGTATGTTTTCCGTATATGCTGCTCCTTATCGTTCCGAACCTTCTGTCCCCTGAAAAAATCAGCGTCAATCTGAAATCCTGTATTCGGAAGCCGACCGCGGGCAGGTTATGCAAGGCAGTGTTTTTAACAAACGCTGAGACAATTCATAATGCTTTTCTTAACTGTTCTGATATCGGATTACAGGTTCCAGATCAGCCATAAAGCGGGCCGCACAGTATCGCGAAAATTGATGCGGCCGCCAGACGAATCGAAATATGAATCGAGATAGCCATTCGAAAATACCCTCGGAGCACATTCCGGAGAAGGTAACGGCGCCCGCAGCCACCAATAACAGCAGCCGTTTGTACTGTTTATACAAGCTCCTTGCCTGCAGGCATATTCTGTAGGCTGACACTGTCTTTCAGCGACATTCTTAAAATAGCGTTCCGCCTCCGCGCAGCTGAGGCAGAAAACCCTGTCCCGGGTAATATCATCGCTGCTGCTAACATCTTCTGATTCGCCGCCGTTCGGTACCTTTGAAAGCCCGATCCGCCGCTGTTCCTCCTTCGTGAACGCCGTCTCCAGAAAAGCACTGTTAAGCCACTTGCGGAGATCGCAGTTCTGCCATGAGGTGACTGTTTTCTCATGATGATACTGTTTGCAATCGAGACCATAACGACTCACAAGAAGAGCCTCATTGCCCTTTACTTCCAAAACCAGCCATTCAATAGGCTCTTTCTCGCAGCCGATATTCTGGGGATAGCTGCCGAACCTGAAATAATCTCCGGCTTTAACTCTCAGGGCAGCAGGATATATGATTCCGTTGACCGTGATGGTTTTCGGCATTTCTGTATCAGATCTGCCGCGGGAACGTCTCCTAACCATCGGAAAACCGGAAACAGTTCTCCGGAGATTCTCATAGGAAGATGACTGCCAGACCTCTTCAGATACCTCCCTGAGAGCGGGGCCATAGCTATTGCAAAGGCGGCGGAGACTGGCAGCATCCTTGTCCCGGAGGAGCTTGCCAACATAGTAATCAAAGGCTGTCGCATTTTTGAAATAAAGTTCGCCCCGCCCGAAAACAGCGCCGCTGGCCAGATCCTTCAGAACCAGCTTTAACGCCTGTTTGGATCTTGCTTCCGGTATGACGGCCGCAAAGAATTCCAGCTCCTTGCGGTGCTCCTCAGCATATTTGAAGTATCCGGAAAACCCCTGCTCCTTTTCCAGCTTTCTGAGGTATTTCAGAAGCTTCCCGGGGGCTCTGAAGTTCTTGTCGCCTATCCGGAGATTTCTCTTTTTCGACAATGCATAGCCCAGTATCCAGGCAAACTGATCATCAGACCACTCCCGAAGCGAGAGAATTTTGTCCGCTTTCCGGAGGATATCCGAAGCCGCAGCGCTCTTCAAAACGTTTTCTGCATAGAAGTCCAGAAAGGAACTCTGTAAAAGCCGAAAACCGCTGACAAATGCAGTATTCTGTTTTACCGCGGAAGTTACTGCCGCCTCGCCAAGCTCCGCAAGACTCCCGAACTCCTTCCCGCCGCAAAAAATTGTCTTAAGTTCCGGAGAGAGCCGGTACATGAGGCGGTAAAAGACCTGATAGCATGATACCCAATTTATACCCTTCCGAAGATTTGTCTCAGCCTTCCGGCAGATATTTTCTAAATCAGGGGCAAAGAGACTGAAATGGTGGGTCAGAATACCTCTTTCCGCCTCCATGATTCCGGATGCGGGAGCTTTAAGCAAGGCTTTAACCAGCGACTCCTGCGTCTTATGAAAAACTCCGCCAAATTTGTAGGGCAGGAATTTCCGCTGCACGTCTTCGCATTCTCCCGGCACCGGCACGTCTTCGCCCTGAAGCCATCTCCTGACCTCGTGATAGCCCCAGCGTCTGTTGGGGTTCCCCTGCTCGTTACGATGGGAGATATCCTTATAGGTAAGCCCCTGTACCAGCTTTTTAAGACCTTCCGGGAAGTCCTCCGGAAACTCGATTTTGCTGATGGCAGCAAGTCTCGCTGCCGTCTCCGGAGAAAGCCCGGGATTCTGGAATGGAGTAAAGCCGGTAAAGAGCTCAAAAACGGTGATGCCAAGAGCGTAGTAGTCGGTTTCCCTGTGGAAGATTCCCTGAAGGGCCTCGGGAGCGGCATAGCAGAGAGTCATGCCGGTCTCTGTTACCACAAAGGTGTTCTTCCCCGCATGGGAGCTGATGCCGAAGTCGATAAGGACAATATGCTCCCGGGTGTCATCAGGAATCAGATTAGCAGGCTTGAGATCCTTGTAGAGGATGCCGGCATCGTGCACGGCTTTAAGGCCTTCTGTAACAGAGGGAATAATAAGAGTCCGGAGTTCTTCTTCGGAAAACCTGACTCCCTCGGAAAGAAGTTCCGCGAGGGTTGACATCTCGTAGTACGGCCGCGCCGCATACTGATGCCCCATGTATGAGCCAAAGCCCGACACCGGTGCCACGAAGGGACTTGCTACGGTCTTGAGCTTTTCCAGCACGTCCGGCTTAACGGCATTTTCCCGGCGGTAGTATTTGAGGAGGTACTTCTTCCCGGAGCGGCTCCCGGTTCCGGAGCAGAGGTAGATATCAGCCTCCCCGGATATAATGTCCAGCCCTGAGTCCGCATGGAACTCCCCCAGGGTAAGCCCCGTGATATCCGGGAGCTTCTCGCTTCTTCTTGCCTGAGTCTTTTTGAACTTGCTGAAAAGCGTTGCGTTAACTATGGTTTCTGACATATAAAACCTTAGCGGATTACCGATTGGGCCGTTACTGAAAGATCAGCCATAATGCGGGCCACTCTGCCCCTTCTTCACCATAATCTTCATCACCATCCGTGGAAATTGTGCCGTGCACTTAGACAAACGTTGATGCATCTTAACTGCGCCTCGGCGACCGCGGTAACCAAGACAACAGTTGCCTTTCCTTGCCCATACTCCTTGGGAACAGGCAAACTCCGTAATCTGATACTGTCTTTCAGTGCTATTCTTAAAATATCATCCCGCTTTCGCCAAGAAGTGGCAGAAAAACCGATCCTTGGTATTATTGAAGTCTGATTGCCAGACCTTTTCGAATACCTTCTGAAGAGCTGTATCATAGTTACGGAGATTACTGAGGCATTAAGCTTGCTTTTTCCAAAATGAGCAACAACAGATAATTGTCAAAGGATTTTCCGTTTTTGAACGGGAGCTTGCCATTCCTGAAATAAGTCTGATTAAGATCATCAAGAACCATCTTTAAAGTCAGTTTTGACTTCGTTTCCGGAATAAAGATTGCGAAGAATTCCAGTTCCTGGCGATGATCCTCAATGTATTTCAAGTATCCTTCTCCCTGCTCATTTTTCAGCTTTTCGAGGTATTCCAAGAACTCCGCAGTATTGTCGAATTCCTTGTCGTCTATCCTGAGATTTCTCTTATCTGAAAACGTATAGCCAAATACCCAGGAAACCTGAACATCCGTACATTGCTGAAGCGAAATCAGATCATTCATTTTCCTGAGAGTATCTGCAGTGCTATCGCTCTTCAAAATTGCTTCCGCATAGAAATCCAGAAAGGAACACTGGAGAAGCCGGAGCGAGCTTGCAAAACTGGTATTTCCGGATACAGCGGCAGAGATGGCCGCTTCGCCGAGCTCCGTAAGACTCCCGAACTCCTGCCCGCCGCAGAAGATGGTTTTAAGTTCCGGAGCGAGCCTGTACATCAGGCGGTAAAAGACCTGATGGGCTGATACTTCAGCGGAATTCTTCTGAAGACGCTCCTCCGCCTCCCGGCAGATCTTTTCCAATTTGGGAGCAAAGAGGCCCAGGTGGTGGGTCAGGATCCCC
>NZ_JBGVBR010000395.1:0-5868 GCF_045225735.1 Succinimonas sp.
AGAAGCAATATGCAGGGCCAGAGATGCCATTTTTGATATTCTGAAGGACGGCAGTGTTATCAGACTCGGCGGCAGCAGGGGATCGGAATTCGGCCGGGTGCGGATTCATGAGGTAACGAACAGCGCTAAGATGGCTCAGAACTGTATTCCGGATCCTGGCCCCGTTGATTCCTGTGGCAAAAGACAGCTCGTGCTCTGGTGTCTCGACGATGCCGAATTTCTGGATGCGGTGACCAGCTATGACTCTCCGGTACCTGACAATCCGGCTATGCTGTGGGCTCTTTCCCAAAATGGCATTACTGCCGTCTTCAAACCCGAACAATCCTTTGTCAGATCAGACAAGACCCGGCTTTACAACAACAAGCGCGGGGGACTGGAATCTGCCAGAGTCTTTGTCTGCCGGGGCAGTGTTCTGGTCTATGACTACGTGTACCAGGGGAACGAAGCGGAACTCAAAACTATCCTGCAAAAACTCCAGGAGGAGGGAGTGGGACTCTCCCGTCATCTGGGCTGCGGCCGAGTGCTGGTGAATCCCTCCTGTCTGGTTTCCCAGGGGGAAATAAAGGACGGGGTTAAGCTTTTTGAATCCGAATTCCGGTTTAAACCGGCTGCTGCTTCCCGCAGTTCCGAGCGGATTAAGGATCTTGAAGTCCAGTGGCTTATTGATATGCAGAAGTTCGCTCTTGATGATGCTGTCATCGATAAGCTTTCCGATAAACTGCTGGCGAAGATTGTCGACCTGTATAAAGCCGGCAGATCCTATCTGGGAATCAAAGATGATGATGATTTCGGTCCCGGCAAAACTCAGTGGATGGCCTTGAAAACCGCCCTGACATCTCTTCTTTCTCAGGATTTCAAGAAGGATGATATCAAGAAGAAGATAAAAGGAGTTACCGTGGCCGGCAAGGCTGAAAACAGGAACGGCAAGGACATGCAGGAGGATAAGATCTGGAACATTAAGCTGGAGTTCCTCAGTCAGGATCATGAAGAACAGGCTTTTGACGACTGTTTTTTGAAGCTGGTGGAACAGCTCTTTTCTGAAAAAGACAGTTCTGACTTACGGGTGTGCAAAGCCATTATAAGATGCATTGAGTTACATCTTACGCTGCATGACCCCTGCATTTATAAAGAGCTACAGGTTCTGAAGAATCAGAGGTCAGAAAACAATAAAGAGGAGAATGAATAATGTCCCATCTCATATTATCCCGGATTGTAATTGAAACTCTGTCTCCTCTGGCTTTGTCTTCCGGTGGGCATGATCTGGGCTCTTCCTCTGACGTGGCCCGGGATTGGAACGGTGTCCCCTATATCCCGGCAACATCTCTGATGGGTGTCTGGAGAAATGCTGCTGAAGCTTCCGGAAATGCCAAAGTCTGGCGGAAATGGTTCGGCTTTATCAACCGGAAATCTCAGGGCCAGGCTTCCCGCATAATCCTTTCTGACGGTCTTCTGGTGAACAAGGCCGGAGATGTGGGAAGAGGGCTGGTGCTTAAATCCAAGCTGGAGAAGGATGAATTTACCAGAACTAATTCCGCTCTGATTTTCAGCCGGGAACGTACCCGCATCAATCACCGCGGGGTTGCGGATGCGGGAGGACACGGAAAGTTTGACACCAAGTGTCTCCTCAAGGGCACCCGCTTCTCCTTCGATATCAAGGCCCATGTTGATGATGATGGCGATGGCAAAGTGCCGGCCTTCAGCAGAAAATCTTTGAATGAGATCATCAGCCTTATCGGACAGGCTTCCTTTGCCGTTGGCGGCGGCAAGACCAACGGTCTTGGCAGAGTGAAGGTTGTCGGCTTCCGGCAGGAGGATATCGACCTTAAAAAAGACAAGGGCGAGGGATGTCTCCAGAAAATTAAAGCCTTCAGGGAGAAAAAAGAACCCTATGAAGTGGAAGCGCTGAATTATCCGGGCATCTGTTTTGATGATAGCAAGTCTTCTGATAACTATGAAGAGCTCCTGAATATGACATTGAACGGTACCGGCGTCTTTACGGCGGGCACCGGATCTGCCTATCTGCATCAGGAACTGCAGAAGCTGACCGGCAGCACCGGAGTATCGCACCCCGGCACTGAGGATGCTGTAGTCTGGACAGGCTGTCAGGGACAGATCGTTCGGGAGCAAACCGACAAGGATAAGAAAGGCAGGGAGTTAGTTATACCCGGGAGTGAAATCAAAGGCATTATTGCCCACCGGGTAGCCTATCACTACAACCGGATTACCGGAAATCTGGCCGATGAGAATGACTTCTTCAGCAAGGAATATAAGATGCCCGAGGCGCTGGGGAAGCTCCTTTTCGGAATGGCCGGCAATGAAGGCAGTGAAGAGACCAAAAACAACACCCCCGAAAACAATGCGAAACCTGCCGGCGGAGGAGCCTCCACCGGTCTTGCCGGAAGGCTGCTTTTCCGTGATGCTGCGGTGGCGTATAAAAAAACCGGGGTACTGAGAAGTCATAACCGCATTGACCGAATCACCGGAGGTGTCATTGACAAGGCTCTGTTTACCGAGGAGCTGGTGGTAGATCCCGTATTCGACGTGAACATACTGGTGACCAAAGAGGCCGTTAAGGTTCTTTCCGGCGAGAAGACTCTTCCCGGAATTGATGAAAATACCGTGAAGAATGTGATTCAGGCTCTTAAGAGAACCGTTTTTGATCTGGAGACCGGACTCCTCCCTATAGGAGCCAAGACCGGGAGAACCCTCTGCGAATTCACCGGAAAAATTAACGCATGTCATCCGCTGCTGAATTACAAAATTAAGCAGGGCGACAGCAAAGAATCAGAAGGAAGACAGTAATGAGCAATGTTACAGGTAACGGCTTCCGTATCAGCGATGAGGAAGCCAGACAGATGTTAACCGATCTCGGGAAGAGTCTGAAACTGAAAGATTGGATATTCAGCGCTGCTCCGGTGGTTAAGCAGACTTTTGTTAAGAGGTCAGAACTGTGGGATCTTGCTGGAAAATTCCGAGCAACGGCCGGCTGGGTGCTTTTTACGGACGGACTGGCTAATTTCCTGAAGCTGTCCGAGAACGATAAGAATCGTGAGATTATGGAGCTGGAAATTTGCGATGACGGGACGGACAGCGGCAGCTGCACCCTGAGAGCGGTAATGTGCGCCGAGGATTATTATTCGGTAACACTGGTTAATGCTGTCGGGGCAGATGCCGTTTCGGAAGTTATGGAATGCATGAAGAATGGCAAAGACGGCGCTTCCGGAGAAGATTATGTTTATGCCTGCTCCGATGTGAGCACTCTTCTTAAAAACAGCTTTCGGGGAGTATCTGACGGAGCTGACAGCGCCTGGTACCGGGTTTGGTATCGCTGCCGCAGGAATGCTGATGACCAGACGGAAGCCTGCGGTCGCTGGGAGCCGTGGATGCAGCAGTTTATGGGATTTGTGAAAGCTTCAGGAGATGCGGTATGACATCAAGTATTATTGCGCCTTATAACTTTGTGCCTCTTTCGAAGAAGGTTTTTGCTCCCGACTGGGCCTACAGCGTTTCCCATGACGTCCCTCTCAAGGACAGTGTCAGCGGCTTTATAGATCTGGAGCTTACCAATCACGGTGATATCTGTGTCGGAGCCAGAAAAGACAGCCAAGATAGGGTTGTCTGGGCCCGGGATCCTGAGGATGAGAACAGGTTGGTAATTCCCGGAAGCTCGGTGAAGGGGATGCTGAGAAATGTTCTGGAGATAGTTTCCCTGGCCAGACTGACCCCGGAGTCTATGTATCAGAACCAAAAATTCTGGTTCCGCGAACTCTTTGCCAACTCAGATTATATGAAAAAGTACACTTCCTATAAAAGACTCTGTGGCTGGTTAAAGTATGACGACAGCACAAAGGAATGGAAAGTCAGACTGTCAAAGAATAAACACTCTCTTGTTAAGATTTTTGATGATGACCTGAATAAATTTTTGGGGCTTACCGGGAATGATCGCATATTAAACTTTAATTCCGCTAAGCCGAATATCAACGATCAGGATAGTGCCCAAGAAAAGTATAAAAAGGCTCTGAAATCCAGGTATCGTCTGGATCTTAACCAAAAAATCAAGGTAAGCTGTATTCCGGTTCCGCCGGCCGGCTACACTGAAGGCTTCGATAAGGCTGACGGCAGCAGTGTTTCCCTGGCTAATGCTGGCGATGCAAGTGATGACAGCAATTTGGTGGGTTATGTAGTGTTTTCAAACTATCGGGTGGCTGACATCAGCACCATGGCTGACAAGGCTTACAGTTATGTGTTCCCGGCAGATAATCTCAGTGATCCTGTAACTGTTGATTCCTGTATGGTAGAGCTTTTTACCGGAAGCAGTAACAGCGAAGCGGTTCAGAATACCTACAAATATCTCAGGGAACATCAGAACCTCGAGCTGGGCATACCGGTATGGGCATTTTTGAACAAAGAGGATAAAGTTGAGGCTCTCGGATTTGCCAGAATGCCCAGACTTGTCTGCGAACATGACACCCAGAAAGTTACCGCCTGGCATCAGACTGCTCTGGTAACTGAGTGGGGACTGGCAGATGAATGTTATTTCTCACTTCCAGAGGTGATGTTTGGTACGGTGAGAAAGGAGTTTGGTCAGATAAGCCTTAAAAGCCGCATCAGCTTCTCGGATATGGTATCCGATCAGATTTCCAGTGAGAACTTTGAGGATATGTCCATGGTGCTGAATACTCCCAAGCCGTCGTTTTATAACATGTATCTTGAGGATTGCAGGTCATATTCATCTGGGGGGGTACCTCCAGTAGCCACCGGCTTTAAGAGATACCGCTGTCAGGATTGTTCCACTACCGGCGCCAAGGGGAAAGGTGCGGTTACCTCAACCTTGGAGGTGCTGAAAAAGCCAAATACTGTCTTCAAGGGAAGGGTGATGTTCCATAACCTGAAAAGGGAGGAACTGGGGGCTCTTCTGTGGTGCCTCAGCCTCGGGGAATCCTTTGAGGGGCTTGGGAATTCACTGTACTATCACAGCCTCGGACATGGCAAACCCTACGGTCTCGGAGCCGTGCAGTTCAAAGGGATCACTGTTAAAGTGGCTGATTATGAAAGCTTTGACATGCCCCCCCTGCCCACGGTGGAGCTTGATGCCTTGATGGAGAGCTTTGCTGATCTGATGGACAAGGAGTTTGAGAATATTGGAGCCAAGAATTATGTCTGGAGAAATTCCGTTCAGGTGGAATTTCTGAAGTCTCTGGCCAGACTGCATAATGATTATGCGACACCAGGCAGCTTGGTTTATAACGATCTTAAAGATTTCCGCAAGATCAGGAAAGCGGGGCTGTCAGTTCCGGGCGTTGCACGGCTCAGTGGCAGCGGAAATATTAACCGCAAGATTTCCGTCGATCCCAGTGAAAAACTAAAGCTTGAACAACTGGGAGAAAAGTACATGGGTAATGTCAATTATGAGGAAAGACTAAAAAGTGCTGATGATACGCTGGATACTAATAGTTATGAAGCATATCTGAAACTAATTGAAGCCCAAAATGAGAAAAGATTAGAAGAAAAAGCAAAAGAAGCTAAGCTTTCCGAAATTAGCTGTGAAGTACTCAGGGACTTTATAAGTAAGTTTAACGGTAATTTGGAAGTTCTGCCCAGTGTCCTTCAGGCACCTGACATTCGCCAGTTCCTCATGGACATGATAAAAGCGCCCCAGCTTAATGACAATGATAAAGTTCAGTTGGAGAGTATTTTGAAATCCGGATGGTTTAGTAAATTCATCAATGTCAGTAACAAGAAAAATAAGGACGAAAGAAAGGCTCTTGTAAGACAGGTGAAGGAAAAGCACGGTATCCAGTGATTTAGCTCCTGCTCAGGCGAAGGCTCCGCTTCGAAAGATCGGGGCCTTTTAAGTCTGGGAACACC
>NZ_JBGVBR010000396.1:0-4650 GCF_045225735.1 Succinimonas sp.
GAAAGATTTCGTCCTTACGTAACCGTGGCGGCCATTATTGAGTGCCGGGGAAAATTTCTTCTTGTTTCAGAGTATGACGAGGCTCCGTATCCGGTGTACGGCCAGCCGGCCGGTCACCTGGAGAGAGGAGAGGATCCCGTATCCGGAATCCGCCGGGAAATTCTGGAGGAGACCGGATTGGATCTTGCTCCGGAGGGGCTTTCCGGAATCTATACCTATGTTAAGGAAAATGAAACCATTCAGAGATACTGCTTCTACGTTCATAATGACACCCTGCCGGAAAAGCTCATCCCTCATGATCCGGATCAGGAGATTCTCAATGCCGGGTGGTACTCCCGGGAGGAACTTAAGGAGCTGATGCCGCAGTTCAGAACCCGTCTGGTGAAGCTGTCCTTTGAGGACTACTTCGCAGGCTCCCGGTATCCCTTAAGCATTCTTCGCGAGGTGCGGCCGTAATTGCGGGGATCCGAGCTCAGGACAGTGAATGGAAGCAAAGCAAGCGAACAAACGAATAAAACCAGGGCAGCACAAGAGCAGCAAGTAAGGCAGCGGCGGAGCAAAGTCTTGAAATAAAACAAAGGCAGGGAACAGCTGAGGCCTGCGCAGGGGAATAATATGGCAGAGAAGGTAGTAGTGGGAATGTCCGGCGGCGTGGATTCATCCGTGTCCGCTCTTCTTCTTAAGGAACAGGGCTACGAGGTCACAGGCCTTTTTATGAAAAACTGGGAAGAGGACGATACCGATACCTACTGCTCGGCAGCGCAGGACGTGGCCGATGCCCGGGCCGTGTGCGACAAAATCGGCATCGAGCTTAAAACCATAAATTTCGCAGCGGAATACTGGGATCGGGTTTTTGAAAACTTTCTTTCCGAGTACCAGGCCGGCAGAACCCCGAACCCGGATATCCTCTGCAACAAGGAAATCAAATTCAAGGCCTTTCTGGAATATGCCCTGGAGGATCTGGGAGCCGACTATATGGCCACCGGGCATTATGTGAGAAGAACCTTTGAGGAGCGGCCGAAGCTTCTTCGGGGCTCGGATCCCAACAAGGATCAGAGCTACTTCCTTTATACCCTGAGCTATGAACAGGTGGGGCATTCTTTGTTTCCGGTGGGGGATATGCTGAAACCCGACGTGCGCCAGCTTGCCGAAAAGGCCGGTCTGGCCACGGCCCGGAAGAAGGATTCCACCGGCATCTGCTTTATCGGGGAGAAACGCTTCAATGAATTTCTGAACCGTTTTATCCCCGCGCAGCCAGGCCCTGTTGAAACCGTGGACGGTCTTGTTATCGGGGAGCATGAGGGACTCATGTTCCACACCCTGGGACAGCGCAAGGGACTGGGCATCGGCGGCCGGCAGGACAGCACCGATGAACCCTGGTATGTGGTGGATAAGGACGTGGCCCGGAATGCCCTTATCGTGGCTCAGGGCAAAAACCATCCCCGGCTGATGTCCCGGGGGCTTATTGCCGGAAGCCTCTGCTTTACCTTAAGTGAAAACCCGCCCGAGGGCAGATACACCGTCAAGACCCGCTACCGCCAGCAGGATATTCCCTGTGAGCTTATTGACATCGGTAATGGTAAAATTAAAATTATCTTTGATGAAGAGGTGGCTGCGGTTACTCCGGGACAGAGCGCGGTTTTATATGACGGGGAAGTCTGTCTCGGCGGCGGCATTATCGAAGAAAGGCTAAAGACTGTTTAATCCGGGAGAGTTTTATGGGGGATAACATTGCTGTTCAGGCGCTGGCGCTTGCGGCTGTGAGTCAGGGAGCGGCTCTTATTCAGCAGATTTCCCGTTTTGGCACCTGGGATCAGGACAGATCCGAGGAGGCTCCTCTGGCTATTCTGAGAGCTCTCCGGGTGGAAAACCCCGTAACGGCCTACGATGTTTATCCCGACAAGGATCTGGTGCTGGGGTATCAGACTTTTGTGGATGCCTTTTCCGTTTCCGGGGGATCCGAAACCCAGGAAATGGAGCTGGCTAAGTATATTCTGGCTTTTCTTGGTCTGGGCACCAAGGTGTTCTATGACAGCAATATGCTGGCCGCCATTGACCGGGAATTTCACAATCTGGATGCAGTGTATCAGGCCGGAGAAGACCCTAAGGATCTTCAGGACGAATATGTAAAGGGCCTTGCGGAACTCTACCATAAGCTGATCTCCTCCAGCCCTTACGGCAAGCTCATGATCTACGGCAACGAAGAGTATCTTAAGCAGGAAAAGATTCAGCAGCGCATCAGAGCTCTCCTTTTGGGGGTGGTGCGCGCGGTGATCCTCTGGAGACAGCTGGGAGGAAGCCGGCTCAGACTGTTTTTTAAGCGCCGGAAGTTTATGGATTTCATGGCTGACCATGCGCAGCGTCTCTGAGGCTGTTGCGTTTCCGGTGATCTCCTATGCAGCGCCGGAACACCGATTTTTTTTTTGAAAATTTGCTAATCCGTCAGGTCGGGCTTCTTAGCCGTATCTGACGTTTTTTTATTTATTACTGGAGTGTTTCTGATGGAACTTGAACTTTCGACTCTGACGGCAGTTTCGCCGATTGATGGCCGTTATGCCGGTAAGTGCGCCGAGCTTCGGGAGATATTTTCTGAATACGGTCTTATGCGTTTCCGGGTAACTGTGGAGATTAACTGGCTTAAGAAGCTGGCTCAGGAACCGGGCATCACCGAGGTCCCTCCCTTCAGCGCCGAAGCCGTGAAGTTTCTGGACAGCATTATCGAAAACTTCAGCATTGAGGATGCTAGGGCCATCAAGAAGCATGAAAGCGTCACCAACCATGACGTAAAGGCTGTGGAATACTTCCTGAAGGACAAGGTGGCCGCTTTCCCGGAAATAAACAATGTGAAGGAATTCATTCACTTTGCCTGCACCTCCGAGGACATTAACAATAATTCCCATGCCCTGATGCTGAAGACCGCCAGAGAAGAGGTTATCGTGCCGCTCTTCACCGAGGTTATTGATGCCATTGCCGATCTGGCTCACCGCTACGCTAATGACCCCATGATGTCCCGCACTCACGGTCAGCCGGCTTCTCCCACCACTCTGGGCAAGGAAATGGCCAATGTGGTTTACCGTCTCAGAAGACAGCTTAAGCAGATTGAAGCCGTGGAGATTATGGGCAAGATCAACGGCGCCGTAGGCAACTACAACGCCCATATGTCTGCCTACCCTGATGTGGACTGGAACCGTTTCAGCCGCGAATTCGAGGAAGGTCTGGGCCTTACCTGGGATCCCTACACCATCCAGATCGAGCCTCACGACTATATTGCCGAGCTTTTTGATGCCATTGCCCGTTTCAATACCATTGTGATGGATTTTGACCGGGATATCTGGGGCTACATCTGCCTGGGCATCTTCAAGCAGCGCACCATTGCCGGCGAGGTTGGTTCCTCCACCATGCCTCATAAGGTTAATCCCATTGATTTTGAAAACTCCGAGGGCAATATCGGCATCGCCAATGCGGTATTCCGTCATCTGGCCATGAAGCTTCCGGTAAGCCGCTGGCAGCGGGATCTCACCGATTCCACAGTGCTCCGCAATCTCGGTGTGGCCGTTGGCTATACTGAAATCGCCATGAAATCCACTCTCAAGGGGGTTAGCAAGCTGGAAGCCAATACCGCTCACATGCTGGAAGAGCTGGATATGAACTGGGAGGTGCTGGCTGAACCCTATCAGACCGTAATGCGCCGTTACGGGGTGGACAAGCCTTATGAAAAGCTCAAGGCTCTTACCCGCGGTCAGAAGGTAAACCGGGAGATCATGATGAATTTCATTGAGACCCTGGAGATTCCGGAGGAGGGCAAGGCCGCTCTCAGAAAGCTGACTCCGGCCAATTACATTGGCAGAGCTGCCGAGTTCGCTGCTGAGATTTAGTGTCATAGTCAGTAGCATTTCTCATTCTTTAAGATGCCGTGAAGTGCCGTGTTAGGCGGGATTTTGCGGCATTTTTGTTTTCTGGCGGACGGCAGGCAGGGAAGTCGGGGGCTGTCCTACACCTGTGGATAACCTTTGCATGATTTCTGGCAGGGGAACGGATTCAGCATGTCCTGAGAGAGTCAGTTTTATGTGTTTTAACACGCAATATATTGCATGTTATCGCTAAAATACCGGGTTAACGTGCAGTATTCTGCGTGTTATAAATTCATGTGAATCGCATTATCACGGAGCTCGGAAAAACATGAAAATCACATTCTGCTCTTCAACCAGTGAAGTTATCACCGAAATCGGCCGACGGGTTAAAGAGACCCGGCTGGCTGTGCCGCTGACGCAGCATGATTTGGCCAAGCTCACTAATCTGTCGCAAAGGACGATCAGCAGTCTTGAGAATGGGAATGACGTTTCGTTTTCCACAATTATTGAAGTGCTGCGGGCTTTGGGACGGCTGCAGAGTCTGGAGATCATGATTCCGGAACAGGGGATTAGGCCCAGCCAGATTGCGGAACTTGGAAAGCCGAGGGAACGTGCCAGACCAAAAAAACAGGTTCAGGGAGAATGGAAGTGGGGAGACGAGAAGTGACCTTTGCAGAAGCCTGTCCATGGTTTTGGTATTTCTGGTACTGATATGCTGGCATTTGTGGCTTTCGGGATTTGAGGACGGTTTGTATAATTTTGGGTAGAAGTTTTTTGTAACCTCTGGACAACGTTTGAA
>NZ_JBGVBR010000397.1:0-4488 GCF_045225735.1 Succinimonas sp.
GGACGGCGCCATGAAGTTCGTTAAGGGCGATGCCATTGCGGGACTTCTGGTGGCGGCGGTAAACATCGTGGCCGGCACCATTATCGGCGTTACCCAGAACGGCATATCCGCCGGAGACGCTCTCCAGCTTTACGGCATTCTCACCATCGGCGACGGTCTGGTCTCTCAGATCCCTTCCCTCCTTATCGCCATTTCCGCCGGTATTCTGGTAACCAGATCCGGCGAGGAAAGCAACAACGTGGGCGAGCAGATCGGCAACCAGGTGTTCGGGCAGCCCCGGGCGATTATGATCGCCGCCGCTCTGGTGTTTCTGTTTGCCCTGGTGCCGGGCTTCCCGAAGCCGCAGCTGTTTTCATTAGCGCTGCTTCTGGCCGGGGTGGGCTATACCCTGGATTACATGAGAAAGAACCAGCGGCCCAAGACCGATCCCAAGAAGGACATCAAGAACACCCTCAAGGCCACAACCGAAAAGAACCGCAAGGTGGACTACAACCCCGATGCCGAGGAGGAGTTTTCTCCGGTGGTGCCCCTGATTCTGGATATTTCTCCGCAGCTGGCCAACCTGCTGGATTTCGAAGAGCTTAACTATGAGCTGGCCACGCTTCGCCGGGCCCTGTACTTTGATCTCGGCGTGCCGTTCCCGGGGGTGCATTTAAGAGAAAACCCCAACCTGCCGGAAAACGAGTACATCCTTAACCTTAACGAAATCCCCATTTCCACGGGTTCGCTCCTGAAGGGCTCCGTGCTGGTGCGGGACGACCCGGACAATATCCGCATGCTGGGCATTACGGTTACCGAGGGCACTCCCTTCCTGCCTAACGAGAGATCCTGGTGGGTGAAGGAGGATCAGGCCGAAAAGCTGAAAACCCTGGGCATTGCCTTCCTGTCCCATGCCAAGGTGATTTCCCTGCATCTTTCCCTGGTGCTGGTGCGGCACTGCAGCGACTTCATCGGACTTCAGGAGGCCAAGTATCTTCTGGACAAGATGGAGGAACGGGCGCCGGATCTGGTGCATGAAGCCACCCGTCTCCTCCCCCTCCAGAAATTCGCCGACTGCCTGAAGAGACTGGTGCAGGAGCAGATTTCCATCCGCGACCTTAAAAACATTCTGGAGGCCATTATTCAGTGGGCTCCCAAGGAAAAGGATCAGGTGATGCTCTGCGAGTATATCCGCACCTTCCTTAAGCGGCAGATCAGCTATAAGTACTGCGCGGCCCAGAACTTCCTGCCGGCCATTCTTCTGGATCCCAAGACCGAGGAGATTATCAGAAAATCCATCCGGCAGACCTCCACCGGAGCCTTCCTGGCATTGGATCCCATGAGCAGCAAGGCTATTCTCAAGGAGGTCAGGCGCATTATGGACAAGTGTCACGGCAAGGTGGTGGTGATTGCCTCCATTGATATCCGCCGCTATCTCCGCCGTCTTATCGAAGGGGATTTCTACGAGCTTCCGGTGCTGGACTATCAGGAGCTGACTCCGGAAATTTCCGTGCAGCCTCTGGACAGGATCAAGATATAGTTCTCATTTTTTTTTGTAAAACAGCCGGGGCGGCAGCTTTTTTTCGGTTCTTATTTGATAAGTTACACGGTTTTAGCATTAAGGTTGCCGGTATTCTGATCAGAATCTGCCGCATCTGTTTACAATAGAATACAGACAGCGTTCTCCTGCCGGAGCTTTTGCGGCATGTGAACCGGATCATTTTTCACAGGCCGCGGCTTCCCTCCGGAATTCCGGAGGAGCATAAACCGCAGCCTGCGGTGTTAGCGGGAAAATTACGGATAATTCATTTTTTTTGTAACTTTCCTTTTTCTTAAACGTTATCTAGTCAAATAAGGAATTAGTTATGGCTGATGATACCAAGGTAACCTCCCCCGCAGCTGACGATGAAGCAGCGGAAGAGTTTGTGAAGCACTTTGCTGAGTTCATCGAGAAGGGATATACCATTGCCGATTTGATGAATATCTCTCCTGAGCGCATGGAAGCTCTTTACAGTCTGGCCTATCAGAATTACGTAACTAAGAATTATGAAGATGCTCTCAAGGTCTTTAAAGTGCTGGTTCTTTATGATCAGTCAGAGCAGAAGTACACCATGGGGCTGGCTGCAACCGAGCAGGACATGGGTGATTACGTTAAGGCGGCTAACACCTACTCTCTGGCATGTCTGCAGTCCGGTCTTAAGGATCCGGAACCGATGTACTTCGCGGCCATTTGCCTTCTCAAGGCTGGCCAGAAGGAAGATGCAGTTGTCGCGTTGAAGAGCCTTGAAACCATGGGTCGTGAAGGAAACACCAATGACGAGAAGTTCAAGCAAAAGGGACTTAATCTGTTAAAGGTAATGGAGAATTTCAAGGAGTTATAAAATGACCGGTAATGTCAACAACAACGTCGGCGTCAGCCAGAACATGGAGCTTGATGCGATTGCAGGCGTCTTTGATTCCGGAAAGATCGGAGAGCGGGTTAAGAATTTTGCCGCGCAGTTTTTATCTTATGTTCAGGAAAATGTCGGCGAGGCTCTTGACGAGTCTCCGAAGCTTCCGGCTCCCAAAGCCGGCGCCAGTCAGCCTTCCATTATGGGCATGGATGAAGAAACCATCATGATGATGCTGGGATCTGAAACCGCCGAGGTTGAGAAAAAGGGCGCGATAAATTCCATTAAGAACAGAGCGCAGCAGAGAGAGTCTGAGAACGCCAAACTCATTAAGAATCTGCAGGAGCAGGCTGAGAAGATTAAAAATCAGTCTGTCTGGGACAAGATTTGCAAGGCATTCAAGATTATCGGCGCGGTTGTTGGCATTGTGGCAGCTGTTGCAGGCGCGGCATTCAGCGGCGGTTCCTCTCTGGCTATTGCCGGCGCCATTATCGGCGGTCTCTTGGCTACGGAGAGTCTGGTATCCGCGGCTACAGACGGCAAGATCGGTCTCGGCGCGCTCTGCACCAAGATATTCGGCGAAAAGGCCGGACCGTGGGTAGCTATGGGCCTCTCCATTGCTCTTACCATATGCAGCATGGGCATGGGTATTGCCGGCGCGGCTAAGGGCGCTGCCGACGGAGCCAGCGCGCTGTCCAAGTTCTCCAAGATCGGCATCCAGCTTACCAGCGGCGTTACCAACCTTGGTGCCGGCGCAGCAGGAATCGGTTCTGCCATCAATAACTACCAGCTCACCAACCTCAAGGTAAGCAACAAGGAAATGGAAGCCATTCTGGCTAAGCTGGCCGCCCTGAATGATCAGGATACCAAGCATCTTGATGAAGTTATGGAGACTCAGAATGCCATGGTTAAGGGAGTAAAGGATATTCTTGAGGTTCAAAACGCCGCCGAGCTGGCCGTTGTAACTGCAAACGCCTGATAAAGCTTTCCGGTACCTGAAACGAAAGACAAAGAGCGATTCCTGAAAAGGGATCGCTTTTTCGTATGCGCGCGCAGCATGTTCTTGTTTCGGATCAGGCATTCTCAGGAAAAAGTCAGGGGCGGGTTATTCAGGAATCAGTTTAAATTCGCGTTTTTACGAGGAGCGCAGCAATGGGCAAAGAGATGAAAGCGCCGGATATCCGGCCGGCAGACATGAAATGGACGAGAGAGCCAAGGGAATACCGCATCGAGCCCGGGAGAATTGAAATTACCACCATGCCGCATACGGATCTGTGGCAGCGGACTTACTATCATTTTCGGAATGATAATGCCCCGATGCTTCAGGCAGAGACCGAAGAGAAGTTCTTTTCCTTTATCGTGAAGACGGAATTTGCCGGAAGCTGTCATCGTTTTGATCAGTGCGGCATCGTGATGTATCTTGATGCGGAGAACTGGCTGAAGGCCGCTGTGGAATATGAAAATGAAAGCTTTCAGCATCTCGGTTCCGTTGTCACCAATAACGGATACTCGGACTGGGCGACCACGGCAATTCCGGCTGCTGCCAGGACCATGTGGTACCGGCTGAGCCGCCGGGAAGATGATTACCGCATTGAATGCTCCGGGGATGGCAGGAATTTCACGCAAATGAGAATCTGCCATATGCGGCAGGGCGGCGGCAGGATCCGTTTTGGCATCTATGCCTGCAGTCCGGAGAATTCCAGTTTCAAGGCAGTATTTACGGATATGCGGGTAACCCAGTGCGCCTGGAAGGCTCATGACGGACAGCAGCCTGACTGAACATTCCTGAGAGCTGCCTTATCAGATTATCTTTCCGGATGCAGATATAAAACCCGGGAAAGAATCATAACTCAGGGGCAGGATAAAAAATGCAGGCGCAAAAAAAGGAAGGGGGCTCATCATGAACCCCCACAGCTCTCCGGAACGTCCCTGTTCCGGTCTCTTTATCGGCGGTGCTTATTTCATCCCTGAAAACCGCTCCGGAACGTCCCTGTTCCCTCCGCCGATATTTTCATTTTAGCTGATTCCCTTTCATAAACAACCGGGAAAAACGGGCTTCCGGGAACCGGCTTGCATGAGAAATCGGGAAACACCTCCGCAAATTCCTGTTTTAAAGGCT
>NZ_JBGVBR010000398.1:0-6659 GCF_045225735.1 Succinimonas sp.
TACCGCAATAGGGTATCCCCCCATGCGGCTTGCAAGGCCGTAGAATTTTGGAGTATTGCTGTGTTGCTTCAATACCGCAATAGGGTATCCCCCCATGCGGCTAGTAGCTTCAAGATAACCAACACCACAATGCTGCGAGCTTCAATACCGCAATAGGGTATCCCCCCATGCGGCTTCTTAGCCGTACTCCGGACGTTGCTGAGCCTCAGGAAGCTTCAATACCGCAATAGGGTATCCCCCCATGCGGCGCCTCCCTTCAGGGAGGGTTGTGTCACAAGGCCTCAAAGGGTGTCAAAAAAACATTACCCTTTGACAGTGTTACCGGTACTTCCTTGTTACATCCTCATTATACTACCTATTTCAAAAAAGATCCGACAATAAGATATACTTCCGACAGATACAGGATCCAGATCACGCTTTAACATAAATGTCAGAAGATGAGACTAAAAGATAAATGCATTCTTCTCTCGAAATTTATTATTCCGAAAACCAAATTCTGGAAAACTGTTGATCACTGTCACAAAAACAGTAAAATTATTTGAAGTGTGTCAATTTTCTTGTTGTTTAGACATATGTAACATATTACCTACCTCAATAACAGCCATTTTTATGGCTTATACTTATTATAGTTACAATTGCCTTATTCTTGATTTACAAGCTGATTCCGCTCTTTTTTCCTGCGAGCGCCATGCTCCGGCAACCCTGCAAAATCTGCCCTTTGCATGATTTCGGCTTCAAAAAAATGAGCGCTTTCCGTAACCTCCAACCTAAATACTATCAGACACCTCCGCTGCCTGCCATACCCCTGCCTGTTCAGATTCCCGCAAAGTGACGCAACTCCGGTTTCACTCAGCGATTTCCTGAAAATCTGTGCCATGCCTTATCCCTCACAGCCGGCATTTATCCCGGGAGCGGTATCTCTCCGTACCACTCTCTGTGCCTCTCTCTCCGTACCTGTCTCTTGTAGCTCCTCCATCCCCGCAACCACCCGCAAACTATGATCCCGCAGGCATTTTTAAAATATTGCCGGAAATATCCTTGAATGACGCAAATTGCTGTTTGTAGAATAAATTTTGCTCACTAGTAAAAAAACAAGACTGAAGCTGTCAGAGCTGCTAAGCCAATAAGCTCAGTCCTGCGGAGTCATACCTTCGAACTATCCGAAGGACAAGATTATTCCATGCCGGCCGTGGTTTTTCGGCAAGGGCCCGCAAGCTCAGAGCGGGAGCCCGCCGGGAATGCCGGGGAAAAAGCGGATGCCGTCTGTCCGTTTCCCATTTACCAAGGATTCATTTATGTTTACCACCTACTACTCAGACAGTCTGGAAACTCTGGCCCGCATCGGGGGCGTGATCATGAAGAACATGCGGGGCTCCTCCGATCTCTTTGTCAATGAGGTCATAGTCACCCAGAACCGCGGCATGTTCACCTATGTGAAACAGGTAATGACGGAAGAGAACAGCATTTTTGCCCTGACCCGCAACGTGCGGCTCTGGCCCTTTATCTGGGATTTGGCCCGGGACATTCTGCCGGATTTCCCGGAGGATGCGGAGCACGGGGAGGAGTTTGACGTTTTCAGCAGAGACTCCCTGAAATGGAATCTTATGGGAGCCCTGTCCCGCTGGCAGGAAGCCGGGGAGGGGAACGGGGATAACCCGGGAACCGCGAACAGCGATCTCCAGTACCTCAGGGATTATCTTAACCGTCCCGGCATCACGGAAGCGGAAAGAACGCTCCTGGTTTACGACCTGGCAGCGGCTCTCGCTGATGTGTATGACCAGTATCAGGTTTACCGTCCGGAATGGATCAATCAGTGGATGGGCGAAAAGCAGGATCTTACCAGCTGGCTTCAGGATGCCGTTAAGTCCGTAAAAGGATCTCCCAGCTCATCCGATGCCGCCGGGCTCGAGAAGTTCAAGTGGGAGGCCTCTCTCTGGAAAATACTGGAAAAGAATATCAAGGGAGTCTCAGAAGAGGATTCCGGCAGGGAGCTTTCCCGGATCTCCCGTTCCCGGATTATCAGCGAACTCAAGAATCTGCTCTCTGAAAAGAATCTCTCCTCCAAGGAACAGGATCGCATCAGGGAGGCGGTATCAAAGAGGATCCCCGGCAGGGTGTTTTTCTACGGCATTTCCTCGGTGCCTCCGGAGATTCTGGACATTCTTATTGCCCTGGGCCGCTTCACCGACGTGCATTTCATGTTCCTTAATCCCTGCAAGGAGTACTGGGGGGATCTCCGTCAGGTAAGCAAAAAGGAAGTAAGAGAGCGCATCAACAAAATCATGTCCTGCCGCATCCGTAAGCTGAATAAGGCCAGCTCCGTAAAGGATATCCTCGCCGCGGGAAATCAGGCATCGGCCGGCGGCGCGGAGACAAATCATCCCCTGGGGATCATTCTCCCTCTGGAAGAAATGCCGTCAGAGGAACGGAAAAAAAGAGAAAAGTTTTTTAAGAATCTGCCCGTTCTCGCTGACGGTGATCATGCTGAAGCTGGCAGCGCTGTCAATTCCGGAAATGCCGGTGATGCCGATCCGGAGAAGCAGCTTGACGAGCTCGATAAAACCTTCCGGGACAGCAAAAACCCGCTGCTCCTGTCCTTCGGCCGCCGGGGCCGGGACATGCTGGCCCTCCTTACCGAAAAGACCGCAGCGGCCAGTGAATCTCAGCAGAATAATAATTCGGAACGGCCCCTGATTGCCGAGATCTCCGCCTACGAGCAGGATTACCGCGACAGCCAAGCCTCAGCCGCAAACACCAGCATTCTGGAACACATCCGCCGGGATATCTTTACCCTGAAAAATTCCGCCGTTCCCGGAGATGATAAGTCTTTCGGAGAAAAAACTGAAAAGCCCGTGAAGATTCGCCTTATAGCTGATACCAAAAATCCCACCCTGACCGTCACCTCCTGTCCCACCAGACTGAGAGAGGTGCAGGTGCTTTATGACAGAATCCTGGCTCTTTTTGATAAGGAAGAGGCTGAGGAAAAGGGTAAGGATAAGGATAACGAAAAGGATGAGGAACTGCTCCCCCGGGACATTATTGTCATGGCCCCGGACATTTCGGTATACGCTCCCTTTATCGAGGGCGTATTCAAGGGCGGCAATGAGAACCTTAAAGCCCGCTTAAGCGACAATGAGAACCCTAAAGCCCGCTTAAGCGCCAATGAGAACCCTAAAGCCCGCTTAAGCGGCAATGAGAACCTTAAAGCCCGCTTAAGCGCCAATGAGAAGACTGCCTCTAAGAACGGCGAACTCCCCATTGCCATCTGCGACCGCAGCATGAACGATCAGAACCCGGTACTGGCCGGGGTGCGCACTCTGCTCTCTATTTCAGATCCGGACACCATCTTAAGCGCTCATGACGTGGCAGCTCTCCTTAACATTGAAGAGATCCGCCGGAAATTCGGTCTCAGCGAGGAGGATATCCCGGTAATCGGCAATATCCTCAGCGATAACAATGCCATGCTGGGGTTGGACAGCGATGACGTGGCGAGATTCCGCGCCGGTTCCGGCGCTGCCGCCGGCAGCGCGGCAGCCGGCGGAACTGACAACGCCGATCCCGGCAGACTTCAGGGCCGGCTGGAGGATGTCACCATAAAGCAGGGGATAAACCGCATGATCCTGGGCAGCATGATGCCCTGCGACGGCAGCGATGACAAGCCCTGGAATGCGGACTGCGAGGGCGATCTCGTTAAGGATCTCGGGGTATTTGCAGAATTCCTGGCTAAGCTCCGGGATCTTAAAAAGGCCCTTACGGCCATGAGCCGGAAAGCCGAGCAGGCGGACAGCGCTGATCCCGTAACCATGAATGACTGGCATGCCTTTATTAAAAACCGCATCCTGGATGTGTTCTTCGATCTGGGAGAACGGGGCACCGGCATTATGAATTACCTGAAGAGATCATTTGCCGATGCCGCTGACAGCATTGACGCTCTCCGGGAAAAGCCCCGGCTTACCCTGACCCTGACTCTCAGATTTTTTGATGAAATTCTGTCCGGTTCCGATGACGGCCGTTCCCCGTTCCTCAGAAACGCCATCAATTTCTGCACCTTCGTCCCCATGCGTTCCATTCCCTTTAAGCATGTGTTCATGCTGGGCATGAATGACGGAGATTTTCCGGCAAATCCGGCGGTGCCCGGCTTTGACCTCATGCGGGAAAAACCCAGGGCCGGCGACCGCAACCGTCCCGATGACGACCGCTACATGTTTCTGGAAGCGGTGCTGGCCGCTCAGCAGAGCCTGCACATCTCCTATCTGGGCATCTCTCCGGGAGACGGCTCCGAGCGAAATCCCTCCATCGTGGTATCCGAACTGCTGGATTACGTGGCGGATTCCATGATCCCCATGCCAACCGAAGAAAACACCGGGAAGGATTTAAAAGCTTCTTCAGAAAAGGAGCTTTCAGAAGAGGATCTTTCGAAGAAGATGCGAAAGGCGATTACCCGTACCGCCACCCTGAATCCTTCCGATGCCAGAAACTATGATAAAGATTCGCCTTTCTACTCATATCAGGAGCAGTGGTTCTTCCAGCGGACGGGAACTGACAGCGTGCCTCGCCATGCCATTGGCGAAGGCATTTATCCCGCCGGCCGACTGGAGCCCCAGAACGGCGAAATCACCATCACAGCCAGCGATCTCCTTAAGTTCATCCGGGATCCCGAGAAGTATTTCCTGAACCGGAAGCTGGGCATGAAAGAGGATTATGACAAGCCGGCTCCCGCAAGCGAGAGATTCTGCTTCGCCTTTCTGGAAAAGGGGAATCTCATGCAGGATGCGGCCAGACTGGAGGCGGCCGACCCTGATGACGAAAAGCGCCGGAGCTTCCGGGATCTCCTTATCAGAAAGGGGGCGTTCCCTGCAGGCAATGTGGGGGAGTATGCCTGGCGTGATTTTGAAGCCAAGATCGCCGCTCTTAAAAACGTCCTGGCTCAGATGGAACCGGCTCATAATGCCGATGATGAGATTAGTATGACCGTGCCGGATTACAGCGAAGTCTGCATAAAGCTTAATAACCAGATCCGGAACAGTGCCAAGGCTGAGAACAGCAAAGAGACCGGTAACGAGGCAAATAAGGACAGTCCCTTTGTGCCGGGTTCCCGGGACTGGCTTCCCTGGGAAATCACCGTTCTGGATGATGAAATTGAGGTAAAAACGGAGGAAGCGGATGCGAAGCTCCCTTGGCGGAATCTTGTCGAGGAATACCGGAAGCTGAGCAGGGGACAGGAACCCGCAAATATCACTGTCAGAATAACCGGGATTTCGGAAGTGTCGAATCTCTTGTGCCGGAATGTCATGCTGGATCCCTGGCACAAGCAGGATGATACAAAATTCCTGCTTATGAAGCTGGTGAATGCCGCGATGTACGTCATAAGCAGCGGCTGCCCGGATTTGGAAAGCCGGAATTTTTACGCCATGGCCGTAAAAGATACCGTAGCTCCGGACAAGGATCTGGTTACCCCCATGACCGGGGTTGCTGCCGCCAAAATTCTCAGAAACACCCTGAAGCTCTACCTTCTGGGCCAGATTGCGCCGCTTCGTTTTGAAAGCAAAAATGATTTTGGTAACGGGAGTGACAGCACCCGCCGGAATTTCCGAAAGGCGGATACCATTCTTTTTGATGACATGAAGAATGAAAATGACCGCAACTTCAGGAGAATCTGCCAAGCCTTTGCCAAATTTATGCTGCCAGGTAAAAAAGCCGGCACTAATACCAAAGGCAAGGCAAAGAAGTGATAACTGGGCTCCCCTGCCTGAGACAGGCGGGGCAATCCGAGACAAGCCCCCTTTACCGCGCAGAAAAACGCCGGCAGCCACCCCAAAAAGGAATATGAAAAGGCCGGCTTTTAAGACAAGTTTACAGAGGTTCATCAGCATATGACAGATGCCAGAAACACTACTAAGAATACCACGCAGGATCCGTTAACCTTATCCTTCGCCCTGAACGGCCCCGGATATATCGAAGCTTCCGCCGGAACCGGAAAAACCTTTACCATCACCTGTCTTATCACGAGACTTCTTCTGGGGAGCCCGGAGTATGCTCCGGTGCCTCTGGACAAGATGCTGATAATGACCTTCACCCGCAGCGCCGCCCGGGATCTCCGCAGAAAGATCCGGGAGCGTCTTACTGCGGTAATGGAGCTATTTCAGGATTGCGCTGACAAAAACGAATTAAGCAAAAAGGAAGAAGAATTAAACAAACCGGAAAACTGGTATCTTAAGCCTTTTATAAGATGTTTTGCGGAAGAAGACGGAACACTGCGTGACAGTGACAGGGCTCAGTGCTACAGAACCGCCCGGCACATTCTCCGGGATGCTCTCACCAACATTGACAAGGCCTCCATTTCCACCATTCACAGCTTCTGCGCCTCCATGCTGAAGCGGCATGCCATTTCGGCTAGGATTCCCTTCAGTCAGAACCTTTTAACCGATGACAAGGCCACGCAGAAATGCGCCGAGGCCGTCAGGGAAGCCGTACGGGAACTCTTTTACGATAAGGAGCTCACTGAAGAAGAAACTGATGTTCTTCTCAAACAGAGCAAGATTTTTGATGATGACAAGTGGCAGGATACTCTTACCAGACTGCTTGAGAATAATTACGGCCCCTCTTTCAATATTCATCGTGATAAAGACACTGAACAGGATGTTTTAGGCCAGTGCGGT
>NZ_JBGVBR010000399.1:0-4084 GCF_045225735.1 Succinimonas sp.
TGCGGCCCGCGTTATGGGTGAATCTGTAATCGGGAATTTTCTCAGCCGGAATCCGACGCCCGGCTTTCCGATGCATCCACGCCCCCGACATTCCGGGATGATATTTACGGTGGCTATCCCGTCAAGAATGATTATTACGGCGGTTTAACTACCCCTTGTCAGGCAATGAAATGAGGAAGCTCCTTTGAGGAATTTCTTTGCTGCGGACTTGGCTTTGCCGGAAAAGATCTCAAAGCCTTCACGAGCGTGATAAAACATCGTGCCTGAAAACGAATGTAAACACGAAATGGAAAAATTCAGGCATCTGATGCGTCCGGCAAAAATCAGCGAAAAATGATTACATGCCTCCGAGTTCTTGTTACCATGAAAACAAGGGGTTGGGAGGCGCTTATGATAGTAACGGACGGTCCATTTTTCTCAGGGTTGCTGGTAGTTTTTTGTCTGATTGTGCTGTTTTTATTTTGTGCTGGTGTGCTGATAAGCAGATGGCTTGGTTTAGAAGGTACGCAATTTCAAATGGTGGGGCCACTGATTGTTTTTTGTGCATTGTGGTGGATCATCAGATACCGCAGAAGAAAAAAGAATTGAAAGATATAAAAACCATGATTATGACTATGATTAGTTATGCAGAAAGCGCCTCTTAATGGCGCTTTTTACTGTAGTGACGACAGAAATGAACAATGCAGCTCTCAATGTTTGCGCCTGCTCCCGACATCAGGAATCCTTTTATACCCTGAGTTCGCAACATATCACTGCCTTATAATGTCCGGAAAAGACATTCCAAGGTTAGGGAAAGTCATTTGCAAAGGGCGATCTAAATGAGGCAAGGTCGGAGCCCCGTACCGAACCCAGATTTCCATCAACTCTGCTTATCCCTTAACCAATAGCAGTAACCGCAGGAGACACCATGACACCCGAAAGATTGAGCAGGGCAGTAAAAGCTCTTAAATTTAACTCTGCTCTTCGGAATAGTGTTTTCGGGAGAATCAGAAGATCCCTGATAGCTGTCTTTCTGGCTCTGCCCCTCCTTTTCTGCGGAATTTCGAGCCCTGCCGCCGTGCTGGACTGCACCGTAGCCCGGGTGCTGGACGGGGACACCCTGGACTGCGACAACCGGCGCGGGCGATATCGCATCAGACTCCGCAGCATTGACGCTCCCGAAAAGTCTCAGCCCTGGGGCCGGGCCTCCGGCAAAAACCTCAGGAGGCATGTCCTCGGAAAACCCGTCCGCATCGATATCCCGGGGCAGGATCGCTACGGCCGGTATCTCGGCACTGTGTACCTCCGGGGCGTCAACATCAACGGACTTCAGGTGCGGGAAGGGATGGCCTGGGCCTATCGCCGCTATCTGGACAGTCAGGATTATCTGCGCTGGGAGGATCTGGCTCGTTCTGAAAAGCGCGGCCTCTGGCAGGATCCCCATCCCGTTTATCCCTCAGATTACCGGAGAGCCCGGAGAAGGGGGATAACCCGCCCTTATGCCTTTCCCCGCTAATATGCCTTCCTGCGATAATTTGCTTTCTCCTGATAAGAGAAGAAGAGGCAGAAAAATGCGGCGAAAAAAATTCGTCAGAGAAATAAAAAGCACAAGGCCGATCCGGGATGGGAAATAATGAAGAAATGAACCGGGATTGACAAAAGCCGGCGGGACTGGGACGGCCAGAGATCCGGCTCATTTAAAAGGTATCAGGAGATTCCCCGAACCTCAGGAACGCAGGGCGGCCTCTTCAGCAGAGCTCCGGGATTTCAGGAGATGCTTGTTTTCATACATTGTCCGGTCAGCGCGGCCGAATACCGCAGTAACGCAGTCATCGGTTTCCGGGTTAAACCTGGCAATGCCGCAGGCGATAACAATACCGCCGGACTTCAGGGCCTCTTCATTATGATCGGACACCATCTTCGCCAGTTCATCGACCCTTTCATATTCAGATCCCCTTATCAGCACCGCAAACTCGTCGCCGCCGATGCGGTACACCGGACAGCGCTTGAAGATCTCGCAGATGATGCGGCAGGCATTACGGAGATACTGATCCCCTGCCTGATGGCCCTGGTTATCGTTAATGGCTTTAAGATCGTTGAGATCCAGAAGAGCCACGGCAAAGGGCGGAGCATGACGCACCCGGATCTGCAGATTCAGCGTGCGTTCTTCTTCCATATAGGCGTGCTTGCTCTTCACTCCGGTAAGGGCATCCACATTGGCCTGACTGAGAGCCTGAGTGAGGCGCCTTGCGTAATCCTCCTCCTGCCGCACCTGGAAGTCCACATCGCTGATTCCCACAATCAGGCTGCGGACATTGTTTTCCGTAATGGCGGCAGCGCGGAGCTGCACATAGGTAGGTCTTCCGGCCATGGACATGCGGAAGCTCAGGGCGTAAATGCCGCCGCTTTCCAGCTCTGCCATGACGTTTTCCCGGGTGAACAGGGAGATAAAGCGGTTAATGTCTTCCGGATAGACGTTGTTCTTGGTAATCTCCCGGGCGGTCTCGAAGAAGTTGCTGCCGTTTTCAGGCAGGGACAGCGCTTCATAGCCCGAGGTGATGCTGAGCGCCCGGTAGGTTCCGGTCTCGGGATTCACGATGTAAACGCAGAGATAATCCCCGGTAAGCGCGTTAAGGCGGGCATAGGCAGTATGTTCCTCCCGCATCTTTTCCGCCGCGAGTCTTTGCTTCATCTGATCGTCAATGTCGGAAACCCCGATAACGATATAGCTGTTATCGTCCTTGACCCGGGAAACCCGCATGGTCACATACACCGGTTTTCCGTTAACAAGGCGGCGGTAGGTCATGACAAAGAGCCCGTTTTTGTCCAGAGCATCCATGAGGGTGTTCCGATCCATGGCATCCGCAAAGGCATCGATGTCATCGGGATAGACATTGGTGACGGCTTCGGGGCGGCAGTGATCGAAGAAGTTCGTGTCGGATCTTACCTCCTCCAGCATGCCGCTTTCGGCATCGGCCCGGTATTCCGTGAAGTTGCCGTTTTCCGTATTGACGTAAAAAAGATCGGTGTAGCCCCGGGAGAGAGCCTGGGCGATATGGTTGTAGACCAAGCTGATCACCCGGGCCTTTTCATAAGCCTTGCGGGTTTCGATGTTTTCCCGCTGAATGCGCACCATGTCCGTAACGTCCTGACAGGTGCCCGCAATGCAGAAGCGGCCGGAGTAATCAAGATACTTCTTCTTGGTGGTCTGGTACTGCCGGATGTTGCCCTGGGGATCGGGAAGGTGCTCGTAGAAGATATACGGGCCTTCCATGGAGAAGGCTATTCTGTCGTCCTCGGCGAACTGATCTGCCGTTTTTTGCTCAAAAAGCTGCGCCGCCGTATGTCCGATGACCTCCTGCGGAGATCCCAGACCGGCAAACAGCGCAAATTCCCGGTTGCAGGCAATGTATTTCCCGGTGGCGGCATCCTTGGTGAAGGCCCGGCCGGGGAAATTGTCCATAAGGGAGGAGACTATCTGATCCATCCGGCGTTTCTTTTCTGATTCCAGAAGCTCCAGACGGTATTCCTCCTTTTCATCGGTGATGACAAAGGTATGGATAATGCAGATGCCCAGCATGTAGGCGATGGTGTAGAGAGGGAGATAGGGGAACCACAGCTGCACGGTAAGAAAAATCGTCATGACAATCCCGAAAAACGCCAGGGTGCGGCCGCGGCGTCTTCTGGAGGAATGATTTTTGGTTACGGCCTGATAAATGGCATAGCAGGAAATCAGAAACAGGAAAACTATCTGCACCCACAGCATCACATGCCGAAGCAGTAAGGGCTCGTAGACAGCGGCGGCATCCACGGTGAACAGCACCGGAACGAATACATTGACTGCCGCAAGCCCGATGATGGTTGCGGCGATGGCATGTCCGGCATAAATCAGAGAGCGGCCGCAGTTATTGCCTTCCATGAGGTAAATGACGGTATACTGCGCCCAGAAAAACACGCCTGCCGCCATGGCCGCATAGTAGACCGTGGTATCGGCAAACAGGAGAAACGCCAGCTTCTTAGCTTCCAGAAAGCCCCAGAGAATATCGGTGACGTAATAGATAAGCACCGCAATGAGAAATCTGCGATAGACAAGCCACGCCGACTT
>NZ_JBGVBR010000400.1:0-9716 GCF_045225735.1 Succinimonas sp.
CATTCGGAACTGGTGGAACTATATGGGGAAGGAACGTTATCCCAAAGCTTCAAAGCTGTATATTACAGATGACGGAGGCGGAAGCAGCGGGTATTGCTGCAGACTTTGGAAATATGAACTTCAGAAGCTCGCAAATGATCTGGGCTTTCCAATTGAGGTCTTGCATTTTCCACCGGGAATTTCAAAGTGGAACAAGACAGAACACAGACTGTTCAGCCAGATAACGAGAAACTGGCAGGGCAGACCACTGGACAGCATAGAGGTTATTGTCAGCCTGGTTGCCGCTGCAACGACAGACGCGGAACCTGATGGCGGTGAACCGGATGTACAGCGCGGCGTTGCTGAAATGGAATACAAAACAGGAACCGAGGTTTCAGATGAGGAATATGCCGGTATCAGGCTTGTCAGGAATGAGTTTTGCGGCCATCTTAATACACCATATTCCAGCAATGAAATGCGCCGGTTATTTGCAGACTGTTCCTGATTGAGCAAAAACTGCAGGCAGCAAACAGGGCGGCAGTACATGAGGAAAAGCTGCGGGATTAAGCTCTGGCAGCTCCGGGACGGAACTCAGAGAATAGCGACAGCAGCGGACGGAATAATACAGAATCAGACGGAATCAGACGAAAACAAACAGAAAACGCCGGGAGATAAAGCCGGCGCAGGTAAAAGTGACTAATTACGGTCGCCGGGGAAGTATCCGGCTTCAGGAGAACAACCATGGGAACATACGCCAACATAACAGTTACGCTTTCCGACGGCAGCAAGGAACAGCTTAAGACCGGTGACGGCCATCCTTCCATTCTGGGAGAGGCTCTGGTCAGCGCCGGCTTCTGGAACCGAACCTCGGAGGGTATTCGGGCAGCTGACGAAGAAGCGGTGATGGATTTCTTTACTGAAGAGATGGGGGCCGAGGAAGGGCATCGGGCGTTTCCGGATTATGAGTATTTTATCGAGCCCGGGGATTTGCTCCGCTGCTACTATCGGGACACGCAGGAGCCGGAAGGTATTAAGCATCCTCTCATAAGCTCCTTCGTAGACAATGATGATATCGATAATGCGGATATCAAGGATCTCTTCCGGCAGCTTTTTGATGATTTTGTAAGGCGGAAGGAGAGTCAGTCCGGGGGAGAAACCGCATCCGTTAATACCGCGCCTGATTCCAGAGGGAGCAATGCTCCCGTGCCGGAAGAGTCAGCAGCGGAAACAGCGGCAGCAGACGAGACGGCCGCGGCAGCCGCTCCGGAAAATGAGTCCCTTCCGGAAACCGAAGACACGACGGCGGAAACTGCCGCTCCCGAGAGCGGAGAAACAGCGGAAGAGTCAGCGCCGGAATCGGTACAGGAAGATGAAGCGGAAGCGGCTGATGCCGGTGACAACGCTGAAGACAATGCCGGAGACGAAGATCCGGAAGATGCCTTTTATGCCATTGCCGGGGCCGATGCCTCTGTTTATCCCGCTGCGGTTTCCGCGGTTACCGGGGGATCCTCCGATGCCGAGGCGGATACTCCGGCTCCCAAGTGGGTCAGCCGCTACTTTGAGATCGCCGGACTGGTAGGAACCTGGTCCAAGGATCCCTCTACCAAGGTGGGGGCCATTATTGTGGGGGACAAGGGACAGATCATCTCCCAGGGCTATAACGGTTTTCCCCGGGGTGTCCGGGATACTCCGGAGCGTTACAACAACCGGGAAATGAAGTACCGGCTGGTGGTGCATGCGGAGATGAATGCCATTTTAAATGCCTTGTACAACGGTTCCTCGGTGGTGGGAGCCTCTATCTACATCCACAACCTGCCGGTGTGTCAGGAATGCGCCAAGGCCATTATTCAGGCGGGTATCGCCCGGGTGTTTATTGATACCAGCGTCAATGAGCGCTGGGGCGAGGCCTGGGAGATTTCCAAGACCATGTTCAGCGAATCCGGGGTGCGGTGCTATTACTTTGATGCCCGGGAGATGAAGGTAGACAGGATTATTTGATATTCAGGGCAATGACAGGCATTGAATTTAATGCTGCGTTTACGGGAGTGACTCTTTATGGAAAAAAGAACGGTTCTGCTTAGTTTTCTGGGGAAAGCCAAATACGGAGAAAGACGCTACATCTTTCCCGGCGAGTTCAGCTGCGATGATACCTTGCCGGTGGCTGCCGTATGGACTTTTTTAAGGGACTTCCGCAGGAAAAGGATAACTGACTTTATCATTGCCGGCACCGCAGGAAGCTCCTGGGGAAACTTAAAGGCCTGGTTTAACAGCAGCCTGAAGCTGGGACTGCCATATGAGGTTCAGAATTGTCCAGATGAGATCACTCCGGAGCAGCTCCGGGAGGAAGAGGATCTTCTCAACCGGGAGATCGGCGAACGCTGCGGAGTTCAGTTCAGACTGGTTCTCCATGAGAGATATTCCTGTTCTCTTGATGAACAGTTTTCAGTTGTGCGCGGAGTGCGGGATCTGGTTCCCGAGGGAGCGGATCTCTTCATTGATGTTACCACCGGTCTCCGGGTTATGCCTATGGCCGCTCATGCTCTGGCTCTTTGTCTCAAGGAAACCAGGGATGTCTCGATTCAGGAGGTTTTTTACAATCGGGATAGTTCTAACAATAACAAGAGAGACACCACCGGAAGAACGGAACAGGTAAATGACTGGATAAACCGGATCAACGGCCTGGCAGCAAGCGAAGATACCGCTTTTGCGCGGCAGAAATTAAGCGCGTTAAGGGAGCTTTTGCATAACGTGGGGGTTCCCAAAAAAGCAGCGAGCGGATCGCAGAATACGGCCGCTAAAAAGCTTCAGCCCAACAATGTTTGCATTTTGAATCCTTTGTCCGCATATGTCCGCACTGCCGATATGGTTAATCGTTTCATGCACTCCGGAGATATCGGAGTGTTTCAGGATCTTAAGCTGGCAGCTGATTTCAGATCGGGGATTAAAGAAGCCGGCAGGATCATGAAGTATTGCGAGTACAGCGAAGCCAGAATGACCCTTCCTCGGGAATTCGAATCCCTCGTATCTTCTTTGGATGATCCCTATCTTAAATTTTTTATGGGATACATGACCGACTGGGTTTCAGAGGAAAATGAGCCCGCATTTTTCCGCGGCATGGCGTCAATGTATGCGTCAGTGGAGAACTATATTTACGCCATGATGGCAACTTATCATGCCATGGATCTGGAGCTTAAGGCGCACGGTATTGATCCGAGAAAGTCCAGCAAGGCGAAGAACAATTATTTGAAAAAGAACTACCCTTATCCCGAGGGCATGGGCGGAAAAAAATCGAAAGGAAAATCAAAATCGAAACAAAAATCAAAAGTAACCCCTTATCAGGATTTTATGCAGGTATTCCGATCGGCCCTGGTGCACAAAGATTCCTCCGGGATTGGCATGAAAAGCAAGGATTTTTATCTGGATCTGGAGGAGTGCCTAGATGCTCTGGGGGTGGAACTTCGTTCAGCCAAAGCTGATGTTCCGGCATCACGCATGATGGTGTCATTTCTGGGAGCGGGGGACTATACCAGAACTGATTACGAATATTATGATCCCGCCAGCGGAAAAACGGACAGCAGATACAGTCTCAGTAACAGTCTGTTTCTGGGGTGTTCCATGGCCAGAAGACTTCGGGATGAAGAAGGTCTTGCCAAACTCCTGGTGGTCGGAAGCAGTTCCAGCTCCTGGAATGTCTTTCTGAAGAGCTTCCTGGAGCAGTTTGAGTTCTCAGACGGTGTCCGGGAGGAACTGGAAAAGGCTCAGGCAATTCTCAGCACCATAGAGGGAGAATTTTCTTCAAATGATCTGCAAACCTTGGGGGATATTCTCAAAACCGCCTCCGATGATATCGGGATGGATGTGGAGATGCTGGTGATATCCTCCGATATTGAAAACCAGGAGGAGCAGCAGAAGCTGTGCCGGGAGCTTAATGAGCGTACGGAGTTTAATGCCAGTCTTTATATTGACCTCACTCACAGCTATCGGATCATGCCGGCCCTGATGTTCGGAGTGCTGGCCTATATGAAGTCCTTTAAGGGCATCACCGTTGAGAAGATTTTTTACGGAGATTTCCCGCTGATTTCCGATGCTGTGAACAGCACCGAAGGCGCGTCAGGTCTTATCAGAGATCTCAATAGCTTAAAGCGCGATCCCGCAAGCTACGACCTGCTGAAGCCCGAGGTGGATCATCTGTTAGCGGATATTGCTCCGGTATGTTCCAGGAGCTATGTCTATGACATGAAGAATCTGGATCTCCTTATCGATTACAGCATGGCTTTAGGAAATTATGCTACTACCGGAAAAATGAGTTTTCTGCTCCCGCTGATAAACGGCGAGTTCCATTACAATTCGGATGGCGATAATCGCAGGGAACTGGCGGAAAAGTTCAAAAGCGGCATGCGTCTTCTGGGATTATCCATGTTTAATGATGCTCGTTCTCAGCTCTTGCCGGTTTATCGGGAGCTTTGCAGTAAAATTCACGATCCGGTTTTAGAGCTTCTGGAAAGCGACATCAGAAATTCCCTTTCCTGGGTAGAGCACAGCGGTAATTCTAATGTCGCTGTTCTGCTGTCCATGGGTGAGACCATGCTCAGAAACGGCAATGATCTTGAAAGCCTGCTGTATGCGTATCAGGGGTTGCAGGATCTGGACACCATTATCTATAACAGCGTCAAAAAAGTTTATTTACAAGAGAAATGTCAGAGTTCTGCAGTGTTTTCTGAGATAAACGCATTTTTGAAAAATCGGGATATGCAGATTGGTGCTAAGCACAAAGATTCGACATTTTACGAGGAGCTTTGCAAAGGCAAACATCTAATAAACATCTGGACTGAGGTTAAATACACAAATTTCTGCTCGGCTATCAACTATTTCATTTTTGGCGAAAACTGGAATTCTATTAAGAACTCCAGAAACAATGTTGTTCACGGTGAGAAGCTGAGAAAGAAAGATATCAAAAAAGCCCAGCAAGCTATTATGAAGGTGGTTACTTTCCTGAAAAATCAGATCCCGGCAATTGAGAGCATGACGCCGGAAAATGTTTGCCAGACTTTGAGCTCCCTTAAAGAGTCCTATGCCGGCTGGAAAAATGACGCCGGTGAGGCGCCGGACAAGGAGCAGAAACCGGACGAGGGTGATGCCTGTCCGGAGACTGGTGAGCCGCAGGCCTGAACCTGAGAAAGATCTTCTCATGGTTTAAGCAAAACAGCATCCCTCCTCCTTGCCGGAGCTTGGCACGGGAAGGTTTGTTGGGTGCTGTTTTTTTTGCTGTGTTAATCGTCCTTATTGCAGGGAGATATCAGGAGAAGAGACAGTACCCGGGATTTTGGTGACTGCGATCTGGTAAGCATCTGTTTTAGCGTACCCCCATGAAAATAAGCTTTGAGCGGCGATCTTGATTCTGATTCACGATTTATTTTAGTTGCATTTTACTTGGTAAGCGCAAATGACTCAAAATTCAGCGCCAGACATTGGCAAACCAGACATTGGCAAACTATCCTACCAGTACAAAGGCAATTATAAGTATGCCAAGGTACCCGGGGTGTCATTTCGGGAAAATGGCAAGGTTCGGAAAAAGGGAGCGATATATCTTGGCAGAGTAATTGATGAAGAAAACAATATTTTTTATAACAAAGAAAGAGGATTTTTTAAATACGATATTGCTAATAATCAATACCTTCCGGCTCCTGAGGGTTACACCGGAGCTTTGAAAAACGACCAAAAGAAAACTAACCTGATTTTAGATTACGGGGATGCGTTCTTTATTAGTGAAATACTTCGCATAATGCATTATGATAAGGCGCTCCATAAAATCGGATATAGTAATAATGACACATTATATTCAATGATATTATTCTATGTGCTTACTGATGTGTCCTGTTTGCATTGTAATACCTGGTATGAAGGTAACTTTGCCAGAATATTATATCCCGATGCGGATTTGCGTTTGCAGAATATCAGGGATTTTCTGTTATTCTTAGGAAAAGAGGAAGTCAGACAAAAATATTTCAAATCTCATATAGACTGGGTAAAGGAAAATATTTCAGATGCATCTGCCGTGATTATAGACGGCATTGGGTTATCTGACGACATGGAGACTGATCTCAATCATATAAACAATTATGACAATAACAGCGCTAAAGATGGCAATGAACTCAGATTAATTTCAGCCGTTCAGCGTGATTCAGGTTATCCGTTAATATTCAGAACAATTCCAGGAAATATTAATGAATCTCCAGCCCTGTCTAAAACTCTTGCCGTGCTGGGAGAATTCGCTGTAAATACAGATCTGGTCTTTCTTGATGACGGATGCTTGACAGACTGTGTCATCGATGATCTCTGTAAGGCGAATATGGCTTTTATTGCAAGACTGCCTGAAAACATGAAGATGCTGTACGATAGCATTATAAAAACAGGATCCGCAGATTTAAAAACAAATGATAATCTAATTGCTTTTAATGAGCGGTTTCTGCACGTAAAACAGGTTAATTGTAATGCAGGGGTTAATAAAAATGAAGTATATGCATATTTGTGCTGTGATGCAGATGCGGCTTCTGTTGAAAATCATAAAACCATAACAGAACCTGATAAATTCTCTCAAAATATATTTAAAAGCGGCAATGCTCTTCATGAGACCTTTGAGCCATCGGGAATGTTTATTCTTATTTCATCGCAGCTTCTTAAAAACGATGAAATTTTAACTCTGTATTGCCATCGCCTCAGGGCAGAGCAGTATTTTGATTTTGGAAGATGCTGGAGCAGATTAAATTCGTTAAGAACTCATAATGAAGAAATAGCGCTGGGGCACATGCTTCTTTGCCAAATAGCAGCAACAGTCAATTTGTATGTGCAGAAATTTAATCTGACATATCGTGCATTAGCAGATCTGTATTTAAGCCTAAGAAATCAAAAATGCGTGGTATGCTCTAGTAAGATAATAACAAGCGAGGCACAGAGTTCGGCAGCATTCTTATATAAACGTTTTAATATTAATTATCTAAATTACTACATAAAACAGGGAAAATCTTTAAAATCATTTTACTCAATGCCAAATGTCATTCCCGATGATGAATGATGACATCTGTCCACCACATTCCCCCTTTTGAAGGTGGAGTACGTGAGTTAGAAAATACCCCTAGGAATTTGGGATTAACGATTTATTTTAGTTGCATTTTACTTGGTAACCGCAAATTAGTAGTATAATCTTATGCTAAAATCATTTACTGTCAGTAATTTTAAATTATTTAAAAATAAAGTAAAGATCGATTTTTCTGCAACTGGTGACTATAGCTTTAATACTGAAGCTATTACTAATGGAATAGTAAAAACTGCAATAATGTACGGAAAAAACGCCAGTGGTAAATCATCTCTGGGGCTTGCAATTTTTGATATCGTAGCCAATCTTACTGATCATTATGTTGACAGATATCAATACATAAACTTTCATAATCTTTACTCAGATAACGAAATCGTTTCTTTTGAGTATGTTTTTTCTTTTAGTAATGCAGATGTCATTTATTCTTACACAAAAAACTCCGACGGAAGACTGATTTCAGAAAAACTTTCCGTTGGTGACATGGTTTTTGCTGAATATAATAGAATAAAATCAAACAAAAAAGTAAATTTAAACTTTAAAGGTTCTGAGAATGTTGTTTTAAACTTAGAGCGACTGAATTTTTCAATTATTCGTTTTGTTAAATCAAATATTCTGTTAGCAAATGATAGAATTAATAAAATATTTGAAGAATTCTATGCTTTTGTGGACAAAATGCTTATGTTTTGGTGCCTTGAAAATAGAGGTTTCATAGGTTACTCCCCTGCTCCAAAACAGTGTATTGCAGAAAAGATTATCAAAGACGGCCTGTTCTCTGATTTGCAGAATTTCTTTAAAGCTGCGGGTTTTGAAGATGTGCTTGATCATGCAATCATGAACGGCCAAGAGCAGCTATTAATAAAATATGGCAATAACAAAACCTTAGATTTCAATCATGCTGCATCTTCCGGCATGAAATCCCTTTTGCTCGTATATTTCTGGTTAAGAGATATTGCAGATATAACTAAGTGCCCATCATTCATTTTTATAGACGATTTCGATGCTTTTTATCATTTTGAACTTTCGTACTTCATTATTGAACGCTTGAAATCATATAACTGTCAAGTACTATTAACTGCTCATAACACTTCTGTTTTTACAAACGATCTGCTTAGACCTGATTGTTATTACATTTGCTCCAAAGACGAAATTGTCAATGCGCGCAATGCTGCCAAGCAGGAATTACGCTTTGGACACAATCTCGAGTATTTTTATAAAGGCGGTAAATTCGGAAAATGATTCTATTTATTTTGAAGGAAGAAACGCCATGACAGGTATCCGGCAATTCGATAACAGCGCCTGAACACGGCGGAATAAGAGCCGCAGATCAGGCTCCGGTTCCGGAGTCTCCTGAAATCAGGCAGAAACTTCCTCTTCCTTATCAGCTATGGTTTCCGCAGCTTCCGGGGAATTATCAGGGAACTTTGAGATGATGGTCAGCAGACGGGCGATGAAGCGTTCCAGAAGAATCTCCTTCCGCGGTTCCTTTACTAGCTTCGTGAATTTTCCGAAATCGATAATGAGCGCATTCAGTCCCCGGGGATTTGCTTCTCCGATAATCCTTCCGCTTAAACCTTCATGCGGGAACATCTGAAACATCCAGGCCCACCGTTCAGGATCCTCCATACCGCTGTTTTGGGTAAAAATAACAGGAATGAAGACACTGATTTCAGGAATTCCCAGCTTTCTTGCGATCTCCTCCCGGTGATTGCAAAGAAGCGCCCAGTAGTAAGGATAGTATTCCTCGGCCGTGGCATCGGAAGCATCCATAACCACTCCGATCAGGGTACTGCCGACCGCGCATGCCGCATCAAACTTAATAACCGTCTTCCCGCGGATCATTCTGAAACCGAATGTCAGTCGTTCGGTCGCCGCCCCGGCATCTTTTCTCAGAAAACGGTTCGCCACCGTACTGGAAAACTGTTTAAGAATCTCTCCGTTCATGAGGTACCTGAAACAGGCCTTCCGGGTTTTTATGCTTTTAGGGAGATTCCTCTCCATGTCTTCCAGCTGTTTAAGGATATCTTCCTGCTGAGAGAATGCTGCGTTCTCGGGAGTATTTCCGGAATCCTTGTTTTCATTCAGATTATCCATCTGTGTATCTTCCTTGTTGTTTCTGTCTGTTATCGGGCATTATGCCCGCTCCAGGCAAAAGCCGCAAAGCCATTTTTCAAAAAAACGTCCGGCTTTGGAGCTGTCATAAGGAGGATCCTCACAGTTATCCGGCGCTGCCGCTCTCCCCAGATTTTAACTGATCCCGAAAATCCTAATAAGTCTGACCGGAAATTGAGGATCAGATTGTTGAGAAAGCGATCTTAAATGGCGTAACAGGAGGCGCGAATTTTGACCACAAGGGCGGATCCGTTTAGTGTCGGAAACACTGATATCAAATCCGGCGTGTCCGGAACAGACAGTGCTCTGTGAAAAAGCCCCGGAGTTTTGATTCCGGGGCTTTAAGGGGGTTCAGCTGCACATGGCCGCTTTGCTATTTGTAAAAGGCCTGTACTGCCTGATAGAGACTGTAGATATCGTACTTGGCAGCCAGTTCAAAGGGGGAATGCATGGCCAGAATGGGCACTCCCAGATCCACAACGCTGATATCGAATTTGGCGATGTAGAGGGCCACGGTGCCGCCGCCTCCGGCATC